>NZ_JBFTEP010000040.1:0-28699 GCF_047229365.1 Cellulomonas pasadenensis
ACCTGCGGCCGCGGGTCGGGCGCGCACGACCGCTCGCCGAGCGCAGCGTGGGGACGCCCGACCCGGGCGCCGTGTCGCTGGCGGCGCTGCTCGCGTCGGTGCGGGGTGCCGGGGCAGGCGAGGCCGGCGTGGTGCCCGGTGCCGCGGGAGCGCAGGACGCCAGCCGGACCGACGAGGAGGGGACGCGATGAGCGTGACAAGGATCGTCGTCGGGGCCGACGACGCGGGGCTCGCGTACAAGGACGCGCTCGCCGACCTGCTGCGGGCCGACCCGCGGGTCGAGGTCGTCGAGGACGTGGGCGTGCACGCCGGCGAGGACACGGCGTACCCGCACGTCGCCGTCGCGGCGGCGCGGCGCGTCGCCGAGGGCGCCGCCGACCGGGCGCTGCTCGTGTGCGGGACGGGCCTCGGCATGGCGATCGCGGCGAACAAGGTGCCGGGGGTGCGCGCCGTGACGGCGCACGACACGTTCTCCGTGCAGCGCTCCGTGCTGTCGAACGACGCGCAGGTGCTGTGCCTGGGGCAGCGCGTCATCGGGCTCGAGCTCGCGAAGGTGCTGGTCCGCGAGTGGCTGGACCACGAGTTCGACACGTCGTCCGCGTCGGCGGCCAAGGTCGACGTCATCCGCGGCTACGAGCGGCCAGGCGACGTCCCGGAGGAGGTCCCGACGCCCGCGGACGGCTGCTGACGCTGCCGCGCCGCGCGTCCGAGGCCGGGGGCGCCCCGGCCGCGGCCCCGTGCGACCATGGTCGTGGGGCCGCGCCCGGTGCGCACCGCGAGGGTCGCGCCGCGACGTGAGCGGCCCCCCGGACGAGGGGCGCCGTACCCGGAGAGCGACAAGACGGCAGCCGCGGAGGTCCACCGTGTCCTGGCTCGTGCTCGTCCTGTCGGGTGTCCTGGAGGCCGTCTGGGCGACCGCCCTCGGTCGTTCCGAGGGGTTCTCGAAGGTCGGCCCGACGGTGCTGTTCGCCGTCGCGCTCCTGCTGTCGATGGGCGGCCTCGCGTACGCGATGCGCGAGCTGCCGACCGGCACCGCCTACGCCGTGTGGGTCGGCATCGGCGCGTCCCTGACCGTGCTCTACGCGATGGTCACGGGCGCCGAGCCGGCGTCCCTGGTGAAGGTGCTGCTCATCCTCGGCATCGTCGGCTGCGTCGTCGGCCTCAAGCTCACGCACTGACGCCACCGACCCACCGCCACCCACCCACCCCGCACCGCTCCCACCCTCACCGCTCCTACCCCGCCGAACGGAATGCCGGTGGCGTTCTCGTCGGCCGGACGCGCACCGGTATTCCGTTCGGCGTCCGGAGGTGGGGTGTGGGTGTGGGTGTGGGTGTGGGGGGTGGGGTGGTCAGGCGGGTGTGGGCTGGTCGGCGAACTGCGTGCGGTAGAGGTCCGCGTAGAGGCCGCCGCGGGCGAGCAGGTCCGCGTGGGTGCCCTGCTCGACGACACGCCCGGCCTCGACGACGACGATGAGGTCGGCCTGCCGGACGGTCGACAGGCGGTGCGCGATCACCAACGACGTGCGCCCGGTGAGCGCCTCGTCGAGGGCGGCCTGGACGGCGGCCTCCGACTCGGAGTCGAGGTGCGCGGTCGCCTCGTCGAGGACGACGACGTCGGGCGCCTTGAGCAGCAGCCGCGCGATCGCGAGGCGCTGGCGCTCGCCGCCGGACAGGCGGTAGCCGCGGTCGCCGACGACGGTCTCGATGCCGTCGGGCAGGGACGCGACGAGGTCCCACACGTGCGCGGCGCGCAGGGCCCGCTCGATGTCGGCGTCGGTGGCGTCCGGGCGGGCGAAGCGCAGGTTGCCCGCGATCGTGTCGTGGAAGAGGTGCGCCTCCTGGCTGACGACGCCGACGGTCGCGCGCAGCGAGTCCGCGGTGACGTCGCGCAGGTCCTGCCCGGCGACCCGGACGGCGCCGCGCGTGGGGTCGTACATGCGCGTGACGAGCTGCGAGATCGTCGTCTTGCCGGCGCCGGACGGGCCGACGAGCGCGACCATCGCGCCCGCGGGCACGGAGAACGTGACGTCGTGCAGCGTGTCGGCGACCGGGTCGTGGCTGAGGGTGGCGACCGACTCCAGGGACGCGAGCGACACCTCGCCGGCCGACGGGTAGCGGAAGCCGACGTGGTCGAGCTCGACGCTCGCGCCGCGCGCGGCGACGGCCGTGCGCAGGTCCGACGCGCCGGGCTTCTCCGCCACGGTCGGCTCGAGGTCGAGCACCTCGAGGACGCGCTCGAACGAGACGAGCGCGGTCATGACGTCGACCTGGACGTTCGACATGGCGGTCAGCGGGCCGTACAGCCGGCCGAGGTAGGCGGCGAGGGCGACGACCACGCCGACGGTCAGCTCGTCGCGGATGGCGAGCAGGCCGCCGAGGCCGTAGACGATCGCGGTCGCGACGGACGCGACGGTCGTCAGGCCGATGCGGAACCACGTCGAGTACAGCGCGCGCTTGACGCCGATGTCCCGCACGCGCGCCGTCTGCTCCGCGTACGCGGCGGACTCGCGCGCCGGGTCGCCGAAGACCTTGACCAGGTGCGCGCCGGCGACGTTGAAGCGCTCGGTCATGGTCTGGGACGCCTCGGCGTCGAGCTCGTAGGACTCGCGCGTGATCGCGGCGATCCTGCGCCCGAACCAGCGGGCGGGCAGCACGAAGACGGGCAGCAGGACGAGCGACAGCAGGGTGAGCTGCCACGACATCGACAGCATCGCGGCCAGCACGAAGGCGACCGTGAGGGAGTTGCTCACGACGTTGGAGAGCGTGGACGTGAACGCCTGCTGGGCGCCGAGCACGTCACCGTTGAGGCGCTGCACGAGCGCGCCGGTGCGGGCGCGGGAGAAGAACGCGAGCGGCATCCGCTGCACGTGGTCGAACACCGCGGTGCGCAGGTCGTGGATGAGGCCTTCGCCGATGCGCGCGGACACCCACCGCTCGGCCACGCCGAGGACGGCGGAGACGACCGCGAGGCCGGCCACCGCGCCGGCGATCCCGACGACGACGCCGGTGTCGCCGCGGGTGATGCCGTCGTCGATGAGCCGCTGGAGCAGCCACGGGGTGAGCGCGCCGGCGCCGGCGCCGAGTGCGATGAGCACGAGGAAGACCGCGAGCTGGGGGCGGTAGGGGCGCGCGAACGCGAGGATGCGGCGCAGCGAGCCGCGCTGCAGGCGCTGGGCCTTGACCGACTGGTCGCGCGTGAAGCCGCGGACGGCGGGGTTGCCGCCTCCGCCGGGCATCGAGGGGGGAGTCATGGGGCCTCCTGGGTCCGGAGGTGCGGGACCGGTGGGCCGCCGCGATTAGTGAGGTTACCTCACCATGAGCGCGATTCACTTCGGTTTCATTCCCGACTAGCCTCGTCCCGTGGACGACGCCCCGCACGACGACGCCCGGCCGGCCCCCGGCGACGCCGCCGCCGGCGTGCGCACGGGCGGACCGACGAGCCCCTCCGAGGAGTTCCTCGAGCTCCTGCACGACGTGCTGCGCAGCGTCCGCCGCGAGGCGTCCGAGCTGCTCGGCCACGAGATGACGCCCGGCCAGCTGCGCCTGCTGCGCACCCTCGACCGCTGCGACCGGCCGCGCCGGCTCGGCGAGCTCGCCGACGTCCTCGACGTCGCGCCCCGGTCCGTCACGTCGAAGGTCGACCAGGCGGAGGAGGACGGCTGGGTGCGGCGCGTCCCCGACCCCGCGGACCGGCGCGCGACCCTCGTGGAGCTCACCGAGGCGGGGCGCGAGCAGCTCGCGCGGCTGTCGGACCGGCGGCAGGAGGGCGCGCGGGCGCGGCTCGACGTGCTGGACCCCGACGAGCAGCAGCAGCTGCTGGGGCTGCTGCGCCGGGTCGTCCGCGGCTGACGACGCGACGCGCCGGCTCAGCCGGGCAGCGGGGTGCGCAGGACGACCGTGCCGACGACCGTCGCCGTGCCGACCAGCGCGCTCGCGGCCTCCCACGCGCGCGCCAGCACCCGGTCGGCGTCGTACCCGAGCGCCGTCAGCGACCCGACGGCCACCGCCGCGCCCACGCCGTACGCCGCGTAGGCCGTCAGCGGCGCGACCAGCAGCCGCTCGCGCCACGAGCCCGTGGTGCCCAGCACCGGGAGCGCGAGGTTGCCGCCGGCGGTCCAGACGTCGTTGAGCAGCGGGGTGCGGCGCCACCAGCGCGGCGGTCGCGGCTCCCACGGCCACAGCAGGGGGACGCCGCTGCCGGTCAGCATGTCGCCCGCGACGTGCACGGCCGCGCCCAGGCCGACGGCCACGGGCAGCCAGTCCCACCCCGTCGGCGCGGCGACGGTGACGAACGTGGCGAGCGCCAGCGCGAGGGTCCAGGCGTGCAGGCGCCGCCGCGCGAGGCCGAGCGCGCGCGCTGCGAACGCCACGAGCAGCAGGGACAGGACCCCCGCGCCGACGGCGAGGTCGCCGAGCCGCTCCGTCGTCGTCGTGACCTGCCCGGCGCCCCACGCGATCGCCGTGAGCACCGCGACGCCCAGGACCGAGTGCGTCCCGTTGCGGTGCCCGCCGGCGAGGCGGCCGACGACGTCGCACACCCACTCGGACACCGGCGGCAGCGAGTGCGCGATCGTCGCGTCGTGGTGGTCGGCGTCGGGGGCGAGCGCCGCGCCCGCGCACACGAGCGTGCCCGCGACCACCCCGAGCGGCGAGACGGGGTACCAGCCGAGCGTGTACGGGGCGGTGGACGCGACGGCGACCCAGGCGGCGGCGCCGCACAGGGCGTGGTGCGCACCCTTCACGAGGCGACCCCCACGCCGCGCTCGTCCGGGCGTCCGCCGCGAACGGGGTACGGCGTGCGCTCGCGGCCGCCGACGCGGACGCGAGACCGCGTTCGCCGTGGACGCGCGCCGGCGCGCGGCCGGGCGTGGCGGGCGTCGGGGCGCACGGGGACCTCCGGTGCAGGTCAGGGGCGTGGGACGTCGCCCACCTCAGCCGTCCGGGCGACGGCCGGTCAAACGTCCGGTGTGTCCGGTCCGGGCGTGTCGCGGCCGCGCCGTGCACGGCCGACGGGCCGACACCGTGCCCGCTCCGCCGGCGCCGCTGCCCACTCACGGGACGAGGCATCGTCGGACCGGCGATCGTGCAGCGTCCGGGTGCCGGAGTGCTGCGCGACCGCCGGTTCGCCGCCGCGCCGTCCCGTCGTCCACCGCCCAGGCGGGGGTGTGACAGCGGTGGAGCGGCCGTGCGGGCGGTGCCAGCATCGGGGGATGAGCGACGCCGTCCCGTCCGCACCCGCCGGCCGTCCGCCGCGGCTGCGTGCCACGTCGATCACCATCAGCACGGCGCGCCCTCACGAGCAGGCGCACTTCTACGCGCGGCTGCTGGGCGGGCGCGTCACCCTCGAGGAGGACGCCGCCCCCGGCGACCCGACGGGCATCACGTGGGCGCAGGTGAAGCCGCCCGCGGGGGAGCCCGGCATGACCATCAACCTGGAGCACGAGCGCGAGTGGACGCCGCCGGTGTGGCCGGCCGCACCGGGCGAGCAGCGGTCCACGCAGCACCTCGACGTGCAGGTCGACGACCTCGAGCCCGCCGTCGCCTGGGCCTTGGAGTGCGGTGCCCGCGAGGCCGACGTGCAGCCCCAGGACGACGTCCGCGTCATGCTCGACCCGGACGGCCACCCGTTCTGCCTGTTCGTCTGACGGGCACCGGCCGGGCGGCGCCGCGCGGCACGGCCGATCCGGCCCCGGGCGCGCCGTTGGGCCCCCGGTACAGCTCGCTGCCCGGGTCGAGCACCTCGACGACGTCCCGCACGTCCGGGTGCAGGACGCGGGCGAGGCACGCGGCGTGCGCCGCGAGCTGCTGCTCGCGCTGCCGAGCCCGCGGTGCGGCGGACCGGCTGATGACCACGACGGCGCACGGGTCGAGGCCGCCGCGCTCGACCCCGTCACCGCAGAACGCGCACATCCACCCGAGACCCACGCCGGGAGTCTTCACCCCGCGCGCCGCGCGACGACACCGCCGTCCGTGCTCGCGGGACGTCACGATGGACGCCCTGCGTCGACCACTCGTCCGACGGGAGATCCATGACCATCGATCGCCGACCGAGCCGGCGCGCCGTCCTCCAGGCGGGGGCGCTCGCGCTGCTGGCCGCCGCGTGCAGCCGCCCGCGTGACGACGCGACCCCGCCGGCGTCCACGACCGGCACGACGTCCACGCCGACGACGTCCGCCGCGCCCACCGCGCCTCGCCTCGACCTCACGGCCGCGCTCGCGGATATCGAGGCGCGGCACGGCGTGCGGCTCGGCGTGCACGCCGTCGACACGACGACGGGCGCGACCACCGGTCACCGGGCGGACGAGCGGTTCGCGTTCTGCTCCACGGTCAAGCCGCTCGCGGCGGCGGCCGTGCTGGCCGCCCGCGGGGTGGCCAGCCTGGACGAGGCGGTGCCCGTCGCCGCCGACGACCTCGTCGACTTCTCGCCGGTCGCAGGGGAGCGGGTGGGCGGGACGATGACGTGGCGCGAGCTCGGCGACGCGGCCGTCCGCTTCAGCGACAACACCGCCGGCAACCTGCTGCTGCGCGGCGCCGGCGGGCCGGAGGGGCTCACTGCCTGGCTGCAGGGCCTCGGCGACGACGTCACGCGCAGCGACCGGTGGGAGCCGGAGCTCAACGCGTTCGTCCCCGGTGACGACCGGGACACCAGCACGCCGCGCGCGCTCGCGGGGACGTACCGCGCGCTCGTCGTCGGCGACGCCCTGGGTGCGCCCGAGCGCGACGTCCTCATCGACTGGCTGGTCCGCAACACCACCGGCGACGCGCTGGTCCGCGCCGCCGCGCGACCCGGCTGGACGGTCGGCGACAAGACGGGCGCCGGCGCGTACGCGACCCGCAACGACGTCGCGGTCGTCTGGCCGGGCCCCGTGGGGACGCCCGACGGCGCGCCGGTCGTCCTCGCGCTGCTGTCCGACCAGCCGTCGCCGGACGCGGAGCGCACGGACGCCCCGCTCGCGGAGGCCGCACGGGTGGTGCTCGACGCGCTCGTCGCGGCGCGGACCGGCTGACGCGGGAGGTCGCACCGCGCCGACGTCCGCCCGCGCCGACGTCCGCCCGCGCCGACGTAGGGCCGCCCCGCTAGCGTCGGCACCGGACACCCACCCGGAAGGATGCCGCGATGGCGCTGCTGACCTGCCACTTCTTCTCCGAGGCTCTCGAGCTGAGCACGAGCGTGACGGTCCTCATGCCGGAGGCGGCGCGCGGCCAGATCGGCATGGGCGGCTCGCAGCTGAGCGGCCCGCCGCCCGTGCTGTACCTGCTGCACGGCCTGTCCGACGACGAGACGATCTGGCTGCGCCGCACGTCGATCGAGCGGTACGTCGCGGAGCGGGGGATCGCGGTCGTGATGCCCCGGGTGGCGCGGTCGTTCTACACCGACGAGGCGCACGGCGGCCGGTACTGGACGTACCTGTCGGAGGAGCTGCCGCGGGTGGTGCAGCACCTGTTCCGGGTCTCGGACCGGCGCGAGGACACGTTCGTCGCGGGCCTGTCGATGGGCGGGTACGGGGCGTTCAAGTGGGCGCTGCGGCAGCCGGAGCGGTTCGCGGCGGCGGCCAGCCTGTCGGGGGCGCTGGTCGTGGGCGGTCCGCGCGCGGCGGAGCTGCACGTCCGGGTGCCGCACGTGTGGGCGGGCGCCGACCCGGCGGGCACCGACGACGACCTGCTCACGCTGCTCGACCGCGCGGACCCCGCGGCCCTGCCGGCGCTGTACGCGACGTGCGGCTCGCAGGACTTCCTGCTCGAGGCGCAGCACGTGTTCGTCGAGCACGCGACGGCCCGCGGCGTACCGGTCGACGCGCACGTCCACCCGGGCGACCACGACTGGGCGTACTGGGACGAGCACGTCCGCGACGTCCTCGACTGGCTGCCGGTGCGCACGCGCTGACCTGCGCCGTCGCCCGGACGCGCGCCACCGCCGGGGCGGCCGTCCCGGGCGCCTGGACGCGGGTACGGCGTGGACGGACCTTGACGTCCCGCCCGCTTCGCGTATGTTAGGCCCGCCTTACTGAGGCAGACCTCACTACGTGCGTCCCGGCAGCGGGACGTGCCCGCCGCAGGGGAGTTCCACGCGTGCCCGAGCTGCTGTCCGCCGCCACCGCCGACGCCTACGTCGACGCGATGCGCGGCACCGTCGACCGGGTCGCGTCCCGGTTCCGCACCACCACCCAGCCCTTCTCCGGCGCGAGCCGCGAGCACCTGCAGGCGCTCGTCGACGCGGTCGACCTCGACGCGCCCGGCCGCGGCACGGCCGCCGCGATGCGCGAGGTCGACGAGCTGTTCGCGCAGCACGCCGTGTGGTTCCACGACCCCGCGTACACCGCGCACCTCAACTGCCCGGTCGCGGTCCCGGCGGTCGCCGCGGAGGCCGTCATCGCGGCGGTGAACGCGAGCGTCGACACCTACGACCAGTCGACGGTCGGCACGCTCATGGAGCGCCGCCTCGTCGCGTGGACCGCGGGCCGCATCGGCTTCCTCGCCGGGGGCGGCATCTTCACCTCGGGCGGCACGCAGTCGAACCTCCAGGCGCTTTTGCTGGCGCGCGAGCACGCGCTGGCCACCGCGCCCGGCGTCGGCATCCGCGAGCTCGTCGTCCTCGCGACGGCCTCCAGCCACTTCTCGGTGCAGAAGTCCGCGCGCCTGCTCGGCCTCGCCCCGGACGCGGTCCGGCTGGTCCCCGTCGACGAGCAGGGCCGCATGCGTCCGGACGCCCTCGCGATCGCCCTGCGCCACGTCGAGCAGGACGGCCGCCTCGCGATGGCCGTCGTCGCGACCGCCGGCACGACCGACCGCGGCTGCGTCGACCCGCTCGCCGCGATCGCCGACGCGTGCGACGCCGCCGACGTGTGGCTGCACGTCGACGCCGCCTACGGGTGCGGTCTCCTCGTCAGCCGCACGCGCCGCCACCTGCTCGACGGCATCGAGCGCGCCCGCTCGGTCACGGTCGACTTCCACAAGGCGTTCTTCCAGCCGGTGTCGTCGTCCGCGCTGGTCGTGCGGCACGCCGTCGACCTGCGGCTCGTCGCGCACCACGCCGACTACCTCAACCCCGCGGGCGAGGAGGAGCCGAACCAGGTCGACGTCTCGCTGCAGACCACGCGCCGGTTCGACGCCCTCAAGCTCTGGGCGACGCTGCGCGCGCTCGGCGCCGACGGCATCGGCGACATGGTCGACGCGACCATCGACCTCGCCGCGGCCGTGCACCGGGTCGTCGACGCCGACCCGGACCTGCGCCTGCTCTCGCCGACCGACCTCTCGACGGTCATGTTCCGCTACCAGCCGGACGGGCTCGACGACGCACGCGCCGACGCCCTCGTCGCGCAGGTGCGGCGCGTGCTGTTCGACTCGGGCCGCGCGCTCGTCGCCCGAACGACCGTCGACGGCCGCCCGTGCCTCAAGCTGACGCTGCTCAACCCCGACACGACGGTCGCGGACGTGCGCCGCGTGCTCGAGCTGGTCCGGCAGGCCGCGGCCGCGCTCGTCGAGGGCGACGACCTGGTCGCCGCCGACGCGGCGGTGGCGCGGTGAGCGGGGTGGATGCGGCGAGCCCGACGGACGGCACGCCCCGCGTCGCCCCCGACGCCCCCGTGCGCGACGTCGTCGGCGTCGGCATCGGCCCGTTCAACCTCGGCCTCGCCGCGCTCGCGGCCCCGCTCGACCTGGACACGGTCTTCCTCGACCGCGCCGACGAGTTCCGCTGGCACCCGGGGATGATGCTCGAGGACGCCACCATCCAGGTCCCGTTCCTCGCCGACCTGGTGACGATGGCCGACCCGACCAGCCCGTACTCGTTCCTCGCGTGGCTCAAGGCGACGGGCCGGCTGTACGCGTTCTACATCCGCGAGAGCTTCTACCCGCTGCGCGCCGAGTACGACGCGTACTGCCGCTGGGTGGCGGGGCAGCTGCCGTCGCTGCGGTGGGGGCGCACGGTGACGGCGGTCGAGGTCGACCCGCACGACGACGACCTCTACGTCGTGCACGCGCGCCGCGCCGACGGCGGCACCGAGTCGCACCGGACGCGGCACGTCGTGCTGGGCGTCGGCACGCAGCCGGTCGTCCCGGCGGCGCTGCGCGGGCTGGACGGGCCGGTCGTGCACTCGTCCGACTACCTGCCGCACCGCGACCGGCTGCGCGCCGCGGCGTCCGTGACGGTGGTCGGGTCGGGCCAGTCGGCGGCGGAGATCTACCGCGACCTGCTGGAGACGACGGGACCGGGCGGGCAGCGGCTGGACTGGGTGACGCGCTCGCCCCGGTTCTTCCCGATGGAGTACACGAAGCTGACGCTCGAGATGACGTCGCCCGAGTACACCGACCACTTCCACGCCCTGCCCACCGACGTCCGCGACCGCCTGACGCGCGAGCAGCGCGGCCTGTACAAGGGCATCAGCGCGGACCTCGTCGACGACATCTACGACGCGCTGTACCGGCGCAGCGCCACCGGCCCCGTGCCGACGACGCTCCTCACGGACACCGAGGTGCTCGGCGCGGCGTGGGACGGCGAGCGGTACACGCTGCGGCTGCGGCACGCGCAGCTCGGCGTCCAGCACGAGCGCACCACCGAGGCGCTCGTGCTGGCGACCGGGTACGCGGCGCAGGTGCCGGACGTCGTCCTCGGCATCGCGCACCGGCTCGCGTGGGACGAGCGCGGGCGGCTCGACGTCGCGCGCGACTACTCGGTCGACGGCGGGCGCGGCCGGGTGTTCGTGCAGAACGGCGAGGAGCACACGCACGGGCTCACCGCGCCGGACCTCGGCTTCGGCGCGTGGCGCTCGTCCGCGATCCTCGCGGCCGTGTGCGGGCGCGAGGTCTACCCGCGCGAGCAGCGGATCGCGTTCCAGGAGTTCGGCGTGCCGACGGGGACGCACCCGGCGCCCGCGGGGACGGTCCGGCCCGTCGCGCCGGCCGGCGAGGCGGCCCGGTGACGGGCTGGCGCTCGCAGGCCACCGAGCCGCTGTCGGCCGCGACGGTCCGCGACGAGGCGTGGCGGCGCATCGGCCCCGTCCGGCTCGACCGCGTCGTCCCCGAGCGCGACGCCCTCGTGCTGCACCACTGGCTGACGCACCCCGCGTC
Organism: Cellulomonas pasadenensis; assembly: GCF_047229365.1. Taxonomy (NCBI): domain Bacteria; kingdom Bacillati; phylum Actinomycetota; class Actinomycetes; order Micrococcales; family Cellulomonadaceae; genus Cellulomonas; species Cellulomonas pasadenensis. Next base: position 11,068 of record NZ_JBFTEP010000040.1, read on the forward strand.
GGCGTTCTGGCAGATGACGGACCTCGGCCTCGACGAGGTGCTCGCGTACGAGCGGCGCCTCGCGGGCTCGACGGACGAGCACGCGTGGATCGGCCGCGTCGCCGGCCGCCCGGCGTTCATGGTCGAGACGTACGACCCGTCGCGCGTGCTGCTCAAGGGCGTGTACCGCGCCCGCACGGGTGACGTCGGCATGCACCTGCTCGTCGCCCCGCCCGAGGGCCCGCGCCTGCACGGCCTCACCGACGCGGTCATGGCCGCGACGATGCGCTTCTGCTTCGGCACGCTGCGCGCCCAGCGCGTCGTCGTCGAGCCGGACGTGCGCAACACCGCCATCGCCGCCAAGAACGCCGCCGCGGGCTTCCGCGTCGTGCGCGAGGTCGACCTGCCCGGCAAGCGCGCGGCGCTGTCCGTGTGCACGCGCGACGACTTCGCCGCGAGCCGGCTCGGCGCCACCGCCACCCACGAGGATCCCCGATGACGCTCACCGACCTGCCGCCCGCCGCCGTCGGCGGCCCGGCGCGTCCGCCGCACCCCGCCGACCACCTCACGCCCGAGCACCTCGCGGCGGCGCAGCGGCACCTCGTCGCCAAGGCGCTCGCGGAGTTCGCGCACGAGCGGCTGCTGGCGCCGTCGCTCGACCGGTCGGCGCCCGCGGGGCCGGGGGAGGACCGCGCGTACGTCGTGGCGCTCGACGCCCCCGGCGGCGGCCGGGCCGTCTACCGGTTCCGCGCCCGCCGGCTCGCGCTCGAGCACTGGGCGGTCGACCGCGCGTCGCTGACGCGCTCGCTCGACGGCGCCGACGCCCCGCTCGACGTCCTCGACCTCGTGCTGGAGCTGCAGCCCCTGCTCCGGATCCCGGACGACCTGCTGGCGCTGTACCTCGAGGAGCTGTCGTCGACGCTGGCGTCGGCCGCGTACCGACGGGCCCACCCGGCGCCGACGTCCGACGAGCTGCTGCACGCCGACCTGGCGACGGTCGAGCAGGCGATGACCGAGGGCCACCCGTCGTTCGTCGCGAACAACGGGCGGATCGGCTACGGGGTCGCGGAGCACGACGCCTACAGCCCTGAGGCGGGCCGGCCCGTCCGGCTCGTGTGGCTCGCGGCGCGCCGAGCCGTCAGCCACGTCGCCACGGGCGCCGGGCTGACCGAGGACGCGCTGTACCGGCACGAGCTCGACGCGGCGACGCGCGCCCGGTTCGAGGCCCGGCTGCGCGACCTCGGCCTCGACCCCGCCGACTACCGGTACCTGCCCGTGCACCCGTGGCAGTGGGAGCACCGCGTCGCGGTGACGTTCGCGCCGGACGTCGCCCGCCGCGACCTCGTCCTGCTGGGCGAGTCCGACGACGAGTACCGCGCGCAGCAGTCGGTGCGGACGTTCCTCAACGCGAGCCGGCCCGACCGGCACTACGTGAAGACCGCCGTCGCGATCCAGAACATGGGCTTCCTGCGCGGCCTCAGCCCGGCGTACATGCGCGCCACGCCGGCCATCAACGACTGGGTCGCCGACCTCGTCGACACCGACCCGGAGCTCGCCGCGGGCGGGGTGCGCGTGCTGCGGGAGCGCGCGTCGATCGGCTACACGGGCGACGTCTACCACCGCACGCCGCGGCCCAACGCGCACCGCAAGATGCTCGCCGCGCTGTGGCGCGAGCAGCCGCACACCCTGCTCGCGCCGGGGCAGCGCGCGACGACGATGGCGGCGCTCCTGCACCGCGACGCCGCCGGCGACGCGTTCGCCACGGCGGCGGTGCGGGCGTCCGGGCTCGACCCCGCCGACTGGCTGCGCGCCTACCTGCGCGTCTACCTGCGCCCGCTCGTGCACTGCCTGCGCGCGCACGACCTCGCGTTCATGCCGCACGGCGAGAACGTCATCCTGGTCTGGCAGGACCACGTGCCGGTCGGGGCGTTCCTCAAGGACATCGGCGAGGAGGTCGCGGTCCTCTCCGACCGCCCGCTGCCGCCCGAGGTCGAGCGCATCCGCGCCGTCGTCGACGACGACGAGAAGGCCCTGGCGATCTTCACCGACGTGCTCGACGGCGTGCTGCGGCACCTCGCCGCGGTGCTCGTCACCGACGGCGTGCTCACCGAGGGCACGTTCTGGGGCGTCGTCGCCGAGACGATCGACGGGCACCTCGCCGACCACCCCGACCTGCCGTCGGGCGTCGACCTGCGCGCGCCGCGGTTCGCGCACTCGTGCCTCAACCGGCTGCAGCTGCGCAACACGCTGCAGATGGTCGACCTGGCCGACCAGTCGTCGTCGCTCATCTATGCCGGGACGCTGGCGAACCCGGTGGCGCGGGGAGCGGTCGCCGGCGCGCCCGTCGACGAGACTGCCTGACGTGGGGTTCGAGGTCTTCCGCGACGCGCTCGGCGTGCCGCACGTGCGCGCGTCCGACGAGCGCGCCCTGGCGTACGGCCAGGGCTGGGTGACCGCGCGCGACCGCACGTGGCAGGTGCAGACGGACCGGTGGCGCGCCGAGGGGCGCCTCGCCGAGCACGTCGGCGAGGCGGGCGTCGCCTGGGACGTCGTCGCGCACCGCCTGCGCCTGCCGGACACCGCGCAGCGCGCCTACGCCGCGCTCGGCGACGACGACCGCGCGTGGGTCGACGCGTACACGGCCGGCGTGAACGCCGGGCTGGCGTCGGCCGGGCGGCCCGCCGAGGTCGAGGAGCTCGACCGCGTCCTCGGCGGCGCGACGCCGGACGACCCGTGGCCCGCGTGGGCGCCGCTCGGGGTCTTCCTCGTCGACCACGCGCTGTTCTCGACGTTCCCGCGCGTGCTGTGGCACGACCACGTCGTGCGGGCGGCGCGGGAGTCCGGGCACCCCGGGCTCGCCGCGGTCGACCCGCTCGACCTCGTGCGGCTGTTCGACCCCGCGTCCGACGGGCCCACCAGCGGGTCCAACGCGTGGGCGCTGCACGGGTCGCGCACGGCGTCGGGGGCACCGCTGCTCGCGGGCGACCCGCACCGCGTCCTCGAGCTGCCCGGCGTCTACCAGCAGATCCGCCTCGCGTGCCCCGAGTACGACGTGCTCGGGCTCGCGTTCCCCGGCGTGCCGGGCCTGCCGCACTTCGGCCACGCGGGCACCGCGGCGTGGGGCATCACGAACGCGGTCGCGCACGCCGCGGAGGTGTTCCGCGAGCGCCTGCGCCGGGCCGAGGCCGGTGCCTGGGAGGCCCTCGGGCCCGACGGCTGGGAGCCCGTCGAGCGGACCGCCGCGCACGTGCGCGTGCGGGGCGGCGAGCCGCTGACGGTCGACGTGCTGGAGACGGCGCGGGGTCCCGTCGTCGTGCGGGGGATGACCGTCGACGGCGCCGACGGGCTCGACGCCGACGGACCCGGCTCCGCGCCGGCCGGTGCCGGGGTCGCCGCGGGCGGTCCCGGGCCCGGCGAGCGCGGCGGCGAGCGCGGGTCCGAGCTCGCCCCCGAGCGCGGCGGCGAGGCCACGGCCGGTGACGCGGCACCCGAGGACGCGCTCGCCGACGGCGTGCTCGCGTCCTCCGGCGCCGCGACGGGTGACGGCACCGACCAGGACGACGTCGCCACCGGTGCCCTGCCGCGCGTCGGGGCGGAGGAGGCGCGGTCCGTGCGGATGCAGCCGCGCGTCGACGCCGACCTCGGCTTTGCGTGCCTGCGCCCGCTGCTGCGCGCGCGCACCGCGCACGACGTCGCCGCCGCGCTCGCGGGCTGGGTCGACCCGGTCAACCGGGTCGTCGCCGCCGACGCGGACGGCACCGTGCTGTCGTTCGACGCGGGTCGGGTCGCCGACCGCCACCCCGACGACCGCCTGCTGCCCCTGCGCGCGTGGGACCCGGCGCACGCGCCGCGGGCGTGGCGCACGCTCGGCGAGCCGCGCGTCGTCACCGACGCGGTGGCCGACGCGAACGAGTGGCCGTCGACGCCCGAGCGCGACCACGGCAGCGTCTACGCGCCCGACCGCGCCGCCCGGCTGCGCGCGCTGCTCGCCGAGCGCGCCGACCGACCGCTCGGCCCGGGCGACATGGTCGAGATCCACGGGGACACCCACTGGGCCGGTGCGGGACGCCTGCTCCGGCACGTCGCCGGCGTCGACGGCCTCACGCCGGCGGCCGCCGCCGTGCGCGACCGCCTGCTCGCGTGGGACCTGCACATGGACGCGGAGTCGCCCGAGGCCGCCCTGCTGGCCGACCTGCGCGGCGCGCTCACCGCGCGGCTCGTCGAGGAGCCCGCGATCGCCGCGCTCGGTGCACCGCACGGCGCCGGGCCCGCGTTCGACGCGTGGTTCGGCGTGCGCGGGCGGGTCGGTCAGGCGCTCGCCGCTCTGCTCGACCGGGCCGACCTCGGCATCGACGGGCCGGCGCACGTGCGCGCGGCGCTGGAGGAGGTCGCGGCGCGGGCCGTCGACGGCGACACGTGGGGCGCGCGGCACACCGTGCTGCCCGCGCACGTGCTCGCCGAGGTGCCCGGCGCGAGCGTGCCGGCCGTGCCCGCCCTGCCGCTCGGCGGCGACCAGGACACGCTGCGCTGCACGGGCACCGTCCCCGGCGTCACCGACCGCGCGTACCGCGGGTCCGTCGCGCGCTGGGTGTGGGACCTGGGCGACCGCGGCCGCAGCCGGTGGGGCGTGCCCTTCGGCACGAGCGGCGACCCCCGCAGCCCGCACTTCGCCGACCAGCACGCGCCGTGGGCGGCGGCCGCCACGGTCGAGGTGGTCACCGCGTGGGACCGCCTGACGCCCGAGCCGCTGCCCGCGGGGGTGGGCGCGTGAGCGCCGGGCGCGAGCCGGTCGGCGCGGTGGGGACCGTCGGCGCGGCGCCCGGGGCGACGCGCGGGCTGACGACGGCGTGGGCCGGGCTGGCCGGCGGCACCGTCGTCGACGAGCGCACGGTCGACGGGCTGGGCGTCGTGACGACGTCGGTCCTTGACCTCGACGCGGACCTGCCGACCCTGCACGCGTGGTGCACCGCGCGGGGCACCGAGTTCTGGGGGCTGGGGCACCTGTCCGCGGACGAGCTGCGGGAGACGTACGCGTTCGTCGACGGGCTCGACCACCACCACGCGCTGCTCGCCCGCGTGGACGGCGTCCCGGTCGCGCTCGCGCAGGTCTACGAGCCGGCGCTCGACCCGGTCGGCGAGGTCTACGACGTGCTCCCGGGCGACCTGGGCGTGCACGTGCTGGTGGGCCACCGCCCGCCCGGGCAGGGTGCGGGCTTCTCGCAGCGGCTGCTGCTCGCGCTCGTGCGCGTGGCGGTGGGGGCCACGGGCGCCACGCGGATCGTCGGCGAGCCGGACGCACGCAACACCGCGATGCTCCGCCGCGCGGAGCTGCTCGGCGCCGTCCTGGGCCCGGAGGTCGACCTGCCGACCAAGCGCGCCCGCCTCACGTTCCTCCAGGTCCCCCCGCCCTGACCCCCGCCCCACGGTCGACTGCGGTAGATGCGTCACGAGTGCGGGTGTTGCTCCTACCGCGCTCGTGCCGCATGGACCGCGCTCGCGTGAGGGTCAGGCGGTCGTCACGAGCAGGGCGGCCGTCGACGCCACCACCACCGGGGCCGCCAGCAGCAGGCCCTGGCGCACGATCACGCCGGCGCTCACGTGCAGGAACAAGGCCCGGCACCGCTGCCACCACAGCACGGTCGCGAGCGAGCCCCACGGCGTGAGGACCGCGCCCGCGCCCGTGCCGATGAGCAGGGCCGCCAGCCGCAGCGGGTCGCCGGCCGCGGCGGGCTCGAGCGCCAGGTACGCGGGCAGGTTGTTGACGGCGTTCGACGCGAGGGCGGCCGTGCCGGCCAGGCGCAGCAGCTCGCCGAACCCGTTCCCGTCCCCGGCCGCGCCGGCCGCGAGCTCCGCACCGCCGTGCACCCGCAGCGTCTCGACGACCACGAACAGCCCCGCGACCACCAGCAGCGTGCGCCATGGCACCAGGTCGGGCAGGGGTGCGGGCCACGGCCGGCGACGCAGCACGGTCGCGACCGCGAGCACGACCGCCGCCACGCCGGCGGCCGGCGCCGGCTCGACGCCCAGCACGAACGCGCCCGCCATGAGCGCCGTCACCACGGCGGCGACGACGAGCAGCGGCCCGTCGGGTGCGGGAGGGGCCGGCGCCGCGACGTACCGGCCACGCAGCGCGACCCGGTCGCGCACCCCGAGCAGCACGACGGTGACGACGACCGCCGTGACCGCGGGCGCGGCCATGAGCGTCAGGTAGTCCGCGCCGGTCGCGCGCAGCGCCCGGTCGGCGAGCAGGTTCGTCAGGTTGGAGACGGGCAGCACCAGCGACGCCGTGTTGGCGAGCGCGACCACCACGAGCGCGAACCGCAGCGGGTCCGAGCCGGTGCGCCGCGCGAGCGCCACGACGACGGGCGTGAGCAGCACGGCCGTCGTGTCGAGGGAGAGCACCGCGGTCGAGACGGTCGCGAGGGCCACGACGAGCAGCCACAGCGCCCAGCGTCGCCCGCGCGCCAGCCGCGACGTCACGCCGGCGGCCGCCTCGAACAGGCCGGCGCCCGCGCACAGCTCGGCCACCACGGTCAGGGCGAGCAGGAACAGCAGCACCGGTCCGGTGCGCTCGGCGAGGTCGCGCGCAGCCGGTGCGGGCAGCAGCCCGGTCACGACGAGCGCGGCTGCCACGACGGTGGCGACGATCCACCAGGGGACCCGTCGCACGCCTCGCACACGCGGACGCTACGTCATGCGCGGCGGGCTCGACCGCGTCCTCGAGCACCCCGCACTCGAACCACGGCCCTCGACCGCGCAACGAGGCTCTGGATCGCCGTACCGCGTATCAGAACCCGTCCCTCTCGGTCCGTACTGTCAAGCAGGTCTGGGCGGCTCGTGCACGAGAATGCTCATCTCGCTGAGGCACGGAGCCTTCGCGCCACCCACTCCGATGGCGATGCCCCCGTAACTCGGGAGAGGTGAGCGGATGGGTGAGACGACGGACCGGTCGGCGTCTGTGGCGCGGCTCTACGCACTGCAACGCCAGACCTACGCTGGTCTCCCATCCCTTCTCGGGCGAGGGCTCGAGGTCCGGGACGAGGCGTTCGAGAGCTACCTGGGCAATGCGCGTGCACTGCTAGCCGGCGTGATCTCGTTCGAGGAGCGCTGGCCGGGGACGTTCACGGTCCAGGACTACGCCGAGCCGCTGGTCCAGCAGCTCTCGCGCTACGCCGACCACTCCGACGCCGCAGGCGAGCGGGAGCGGGCCGAGGCCCTGCGCGAGGAAGCAGACCGGCTCACCGAACGGCACCTCGACCTGTTCGCCACGGCGTCGGTGGCGCGTACCCGGGCGATGGAGCACGCCGCTGCCGGCCGGTTCCACGAGGCGCTGGCGGGGCTGAGCGCGGCGCACCAGGCGTTCGAGTCGTCGGGCGATCGCGTGCAGGCGGCGCAGACGCTGATCCAGCAGGGCAACGTCCTGGAATGGCTGTGCGACTACGACCGCTCGCTCGCCGTCCTCGACACCGCCGAGTCGCTTGTCGCCGAGGACCTCGGTGACGGACCGCCGTCCGGGGCCAGGATCGCCCTCGCCTTCGGCAAGGAAGTGCTGAACATCGTCCGGGGCAAGCACGGCACCGGCGGCATGGGAGGCATGGAGGCGCTGGCGCTGCGGCGGGTCCACGTCGAGATCCTCCAGGGCCGGGCGCGCGTCAACCGCCGCCTGGGCAACTACGACGAGGCTCGGCGGCTCTTCGACGAGTCGCGGTCCTTCGTCGAGCTCCTCGTCGGGCCTGGCATCGACTTCCACGTCGCCGCCATCGCCCTCGCCCAGGGCGAGCTCGAGGAGGCCGACCGACTCCTCTCCACGATCGCGCCGGCCTTCGAGAAGAGGGGCCTGCTGCGCCCACGCCGTGCCGCGGTGCGCCAGCTGCAGGCCGACCTGCTGCTCGCTCAGGACCGACCCGCGGAGGCGCTCGCGCGCGCCGACGACGGCCTGGCCGACCAGGAGCGGTACCCCGACCTCGACCTGGCCTGGAAGCTGCAGTGGCGCCGGGCCCGGGCGCTCAGCGCGCTCGGCCGTGCCCAGGAGTCGCTCGACGCTTACGAGGCGGCTGCCGACGCGGCGGACACCCTGCGGCTGGCCCCGCTCGGCTACGTCCTCGACACCAAGTTCCTCCAGGACAAGCTTCCCATGTTCGAGCAGGCCATCGACGAGGCGGTCGGGCAGCACGACGCCGTCCGCGCCGTCCACTTCATGGAGCTGGTCAAGGCGCGGGCACTGGCGGCCGTGCTCGGCAACCCACGTCTGCCCGGGGACATCGGGAACGGCCTGGAGGCACGGTTCGACGCGGTCTGCGTCGAGCTCGACGCCCTGTCGTTCAAGCTCGACAACGGGTCGGCAGCGGCCGCGGACCTCACCCGGCGCCAGCAGCTGCTGCGGACACGGACCGAGCTGCTCGAAGAGATCCGCGTCCAGGACCCGCGCTGGCGCGCAGTCACCGTGCCGGCACGCGTGGGGGTGCAGTCCCATGCGGGCCGCAGCGTCCTCGTCCTGCACCGCCGCGGCCGGCGCATCGTCTCGGTGGCGATCGGCCCCGACCGCACGGTGATGGGTGAGCTGACGTGCACCGAGGAGACCGACGCCGCACTCCTGGAGTACGCCGCCAACCTGCGGAAGTCGTCGCCCGACTGGTTCCTCTCCGACCTCTCCGGCGAGCTCGGCGTGACACTGACGGACCTGGTGCCCGACGCCGTCGCCGCGGCCGCAGTCGCGGCGGAGACACTGGTCGTCGTACCTCACGGGATCCTGCACCTGCTGCCGTGGGCCGCTCTGCACCTGGGCGAGCGGCGTCTCTTCGAGCACACTGCGGTCGGGGTGCTGCCGAACCTGTCGGCGCTGACGCTCCTTGACGGCGACCTCGGGCGCCCACGATCGGTCGCGCTGCTGGGTGACCCCGACTACGCCGACCTGCACACCTACCAGGACCTGCCGCAGGCCGGCGCAGAGATCGAGGACGTCGCCGGCCTGTACGACGGCGACCTGGTCGCCCCTCCGGTCACCCGGGCGGCCGCCGACCAGGGGGCCCTCGTCGCGCTCCTGCAAGAGCCCGACGTCGCCGGGTCGGTCCTGCACGTCGTGTCCCACGGCGACCTCGACGCCGACGACCCCCTGTCGTCCGGGCTCGTCCTCACCGGCTCCAGGCTCGACGCGGCCGAGGTCATGCAGCTGCGCTGCGCCTACCCGGAGGTGGTGCTGAGCGCCTGCAGCACCGGCTGGCGCCCCCAGGCGTCACGCGGCCTCGAGCTCGCCGGCGACGACGCGCTCGGGCTGACGGCCTCCTTCCTGGAGGCGGGCGCGCGGTCGCTGCTGGCGAGCATCCCGCAGGCGAAGGACGACGTGACACGCCGCTTCATGGTCGAGTGGCACCGGCAACGCCGCGCGGGGGCGACCCCCCTGCACGCCACTCGGCACGTGCAACTCGAACTGTTCGCGGCCGACCCGGCCGCGATCTGGTCGTGGGCGGGAATCACCGCCTACGGCTGCAGGTAGGCCACGACGAGGGAGTGCAGCGTGAGTGACATCTACGTCCTGATCCCCGGGATCATGGGGAGCGTCCTGGAGAAGGATGGCCGGGACGCCTTCGGGCTGACGGCGTCGGCCGGGCTCCGCGCGCTGTTCTCCGGTGGGAGGTCCATCCAGAGCCTCAGGCTGGAGCCGGGGCTGGAGGGACAGCCCGACGACGGCGTCGTCGCGTCACGACTGGCAGAGGACGCCCATCTGATCCCCGGCTTCTGGAAGATCGACGGCTACAGCCGCGTGGCGTCCTACCTCCAGAAGCGCCTGCGCGCCGTGCCGGGCCGGACCTTCTTCGAGCTCCCCTACGACTGGCGGCTGGACAACCGGGTCGCCGCCCGGCACCTGCAGGAGCGCGTCGCGATGTGGCTGACCGCCCAGCGCGCCGAGCACCCCGACGCCAAGGTCGTGCTGGTCGCACACTCCATGGGCGGCCTGGTGGCGAAGTACTTCCTGGAGGTGCTCGGCGGATGGCGTGACACCCGGGCGCTGGTGACCTTCGGGACGCCGTACCGCGGCTCTCTCAACGCCCTCGACACCCTGAGCAACGGGGTGAGCAAGGCGTTCGGGCTCGTCGACCTGACGGACCTGGTGCGTTCGTTCCCGTCGATCCACCAGCTGCTGCCGATCTACCCCTGCGTCGAGGTCGACGGGATGACCCTTCGGCTGACCGAGCTCGACGCCCCGCTACCAGGCCTGGACCCGGGAGCCGTCGCCGCCGCACGGCGCTTCCACCAGGAGATCGAGGACGCGGTGCGGATCAACAACACGCTGGGGGAGTACGCCACGGCCCGCTATCGGACCCACCGCGTGATCGGGACCGAGCACCCGACGACCGAGTCGGCCGCGCTCACGGGCTCAGTGGTCACGATGCGACGTTCGCACGTCCTGGGCACCCACGGCGGCGATGGCACGGTCCCACGCGTCTCGGCCTCCCCGCTGGAGCTGGACGATGACGAGGGGGCCATGTTCGCCGGAACCCGGCACTCCAGCCTGCAGAACGCCGACGCCGTCCTCACCCAGCTCAAGGGGTGGATGACGACGGCGGACCTGCGCGGGTTCCGCGCCGGCGGGCAGGTCCGCCTCTCCCTCGATCTCGACGACGTCCACCCCACCGACGCCGGGGTGGCCTTCACCGTCACCCCGTCATCGACGCCGTCGTCGGGACGGCCGACACCGCCGACGGAACCCGCTACGTCGAGACGCCGCGCGTGCCGCCGGGCGTCTACCGCCTGACCCTGACCGGCGACGACCAGGTCGAGCCCGTCAGCGACCTGCTCGTCGTCGCCCCGCGATGAGCCGCGGCGGCACGCGGCGCTCGTCGTGCCGAGCAGCCCGAGCCGACGGCGCCGCGGTGCCGGTGCGACGGTGCAACCGGTCGCCCTGCACGTCGCGTGGGTGCTCGCGATCGACAACGTGCGCCGCGGTCACCGGCTCAGTCCAGGTGGCCGCCGACGGCGCCCGCGCCGCCGGCCTTGGCGGCCCCGAGGGCACCCCGGGTCACCATCGGTGCCAGCGGCGAGGTCGCCGCGGTGCCGCCGCGGGCGACGTGCGCGGCCTGCTCGCGCAGCCGCTTGGCGACGTCCTCGGCCGGCTCGCCGCAGAAGCGCACGAGCGTGTCGGCCAGGGCGGTCAGCAGCTCCGGCGGCTGCGACGCCTCGACGTAGTCGCTCAGGGCGAGGACCAGCAGGTAGGTCCGCCGGCGCCCGTCCGGCGGGCGGAGGGCGAGAAGGAGCCCGCCGGCGCCGTTGGGCACGAGCGCGACCTCGGTGCCCGGCACCAGCTGGATCTCCCGGCGCACGCGGCACCGGATCGTGGCGACCACGCCCGTCGTCGGGTCGAAGGACGCGGACCGCCAGCCCAGGTAAGTGAACCACAGACCCAGGAGCGGGAGGCCGACCGCGACCCAGACCCTGTTCTCCGGCTGAGTGGCGGCGACCCATCCCGCGACCACGACGACCGCCACGAGCGTCGCCGCGATCCACCGGTACCACGTGCGCGAGCGCAGCTCGCGGACCTGCACCTCCCCGCTCGTCATCGCGCGTCCCCCTGGGCGGATGCGGGCGCGACGCCCACGGCGGCCGTCACCGCCGCGCGCAGCATCGCCTCGACCTCGGCCCGCGGTGCGGGCCGTGCGGTCACAGGCGCGTCCGCGTCCCGGTCCGCGGTCAGGACCCACGCCCCGTCCGGGCCGGTGAACAGCCCGTGCAGCGGAGGGGAGTCGTCCTCCGCGCGGCGGATCACGACGTCGGAGCGCAGCAGTGCCGAACCGAGCGCCTCGACGACCTCGAGGGGCGGCTCCGACCCGTCCCCGTCGAGGGCGAGGGCCGGGCCCGACCCGTCCCCGCACTCGGGGTGCACGGCCGCGTCCACCACGAGGTCCGCGAGCTCGGTGGCCGAGGCGAGCGCGAACCGGTGCAGACCGTCGTGGCCCACCTGCTCGAGGACGACGACGTCGTCGACGACGTGCGCGTACCAGAAGTCCTGGGTCACGGCCGTGGTCCTCGCGACGGCCACGACGGCCTGCGCCGCGCGGCGCAGTGCGACCAGTGAGAGCACGTCCTCGCGGACCTGGAGCTCCACCGTCGCCTCACCGACCGCGGCGGCGAGTGCGGCCGGGGTGGGCGGCTCGAGGATCCCGCGAGCCACCAGGCCCCGGTACGCGGTGCGGCGTACGGCATCACCGGTGACCGGGTCCGCCTCGTCCTGCCCGTCGAGGTACGGCGTCACCACCAGTCCGCCCGGCCCGGCGAGGATCGCGAGCTCCTCGTCCGTGAGCACCTCCACCGGGACCGCCCGCGCGGCCGTCGTCCCGGCCGTCACAGGAGCCCGAACGAGAGCACGTCCAGCGCACCCTTACCCATGTCGCGCACCGCCTCACCTGTCTCACGGACCGCTCGCCCCGCGTCGGCGAGCCGGTTCCCGGCCCAGTCCTTGGCCTCGGACACGGCCTCCGTCGTCGCGTTCCACGCGTCGGCCACGCGCCCGCCCGCGGAGGTCAGGAACTGCCCGATCTCCTCGCGGTTGTCCCACACCAGGTTGCCGAGGCTCCACGCCCCGTACGCCAGGACCGCGCCGCCGGCGACCGCGAGGCCGACGGGGTTGAGGGTCATGAACATCAAGGCGCCGGCCCCGACCGCTCCTGCGGCGCCGAAGCCCCGCGTGGCCCACCCGCGCGCGCCCTCGTACCCCCCGCCGGTGAAGGCGTCGAGAGCGCCGGTCGCCACGGTCACGGGCAGGAACACCTTCCCGAACGCCCTCGCTCGGTCAGCGTTGCCCAGGAGCTTCCCCACCCACTCCTTGGGCGCCTTGCCGTACTTGAACTCGTCGAGGGCCGTCGCGATCGCCTCCGCGTCCTTGACGGGCGCGAAGGCGAGCTTGAGGAGCTTCGCGTACGACGCGCTCCTCGTCCCGAGGCCGAGGAGCTTCTTGATCACCTGGGCCAGGGCGACACCGCCCGCGCCCACGGCGCCGAGCGAGGCGATGTGGTCGCGGGAGGCGACGACCCGCTGCAGATAGGCCTCGACCGCGGACTCCAGGGTCTGGGGAACCTGCACGGCCTCGAGCCGTCGCGCGACGTCCCGGTCGGTGTCCGCCAGCAGCGACAGCGCCGCCGAGATGGACTCGGCGTGGTCCGCGGCCTGCCGGTTGAGGGCGCGCTGGCGCGCCTCGCGCTCCGTGCCGGCACCCGTCGGGTCACCGGGCGAGGTCAGCACGGGCGGCAGCGTCGGTGCCGTGACGCGCCCGTCCGAGGCGACGGAGAACCCGTCGGCACGCGCCAGCTCCACAGTGCCGAGCACGGCGTCACGGGCGCTGCCGATCTGGGAGGCGCCCGACTCGAGCACCGACCGTGCCGAGGCCAGCGCGTCCGCGAGTGCGAGACCGCTGCCCGCGTCGCGCGCCATGCGCTCCGCCGCTGCCCGGGCGGCGTCGCCCTGCCACGTCTCGGCAAGCCGCGCCATCGTCGCCTTCGCGGCCTGCACGTGCGCCTCGACCTCGGTGCGCGCGCGTTCGACACCGGACGCCGCGTCGGCGAGTGCCGTGGGACGCCACGCCCGTGCGACCTCGAGGGTCAGGGCGGCGCTCACAGGGGGGCCAGCGGCGCGAGCAGGCGGAGTGCGGTCTCCTCCTCGAGCCGGAAGTCCTCCGCGGACCCCGCCGCTGCGGCGCCGGCACCCTGCAACCGCTCACCGAGCACCTGCACGGCAGCGGCCAGGCGGGTGGAGACCCAGAGGCTCGCGTCCGCGGTCGCTGACCCCGGCAGGCCCTCCGGCACGAGGGTGAACGGCCCGGCGACGTCGGCGGCCCGCACGGCGGCTCCGGCCGCGTCCCACTCGTCGGCCGCGGTGTCGAGGGCGGCCGGGTCGACGGAGACGGTCACGCGCGTCGTCCTTCCTGTCCGGGCGTTCCGGGGGCGGGTGTTCCGGGGGCGGCGGGAGGGGTTCGTGTCACGGCGTCGGGATGCTCAGCAGGTCGAGGAGCACGTGCTGCCGAGGCAGCGCCTTCAGAGGAGATCGGCGGAGGTCCCCGCCCTCCTCCAGCCACCGCGCCTGGTCCCGCAGCGTCGCGACGACCTTCCACTCGTCGCGGACGCCGCGCCGCTCGACCTCCGTCGCCAGCTCGAGGAGCAGCGCGGCGGACTGGCTCGCCTGGTGCTTCCGGCGCACACGCACCAGCGGCACGGTCGCCCGGCGCAGGCCCCGGAAGCGCTCGAGGGAGAGGTCGACGCCTCGACGCCGGACGGAGAACCAGAGCAGGGCGCGGCCGTCGGCCACGACCGGCCGGCGACGCCAGGTCGTGCGCGCGGGCGTGAGCAGGCCCGAGCTCCTGTCCAGCGTCGCGGCGACGCGGCCGTGAGCACCACGGTCGAGCGACGGGAACACGAGCACGGCACGGGCGTCGGTGGTCATCGGCGTCCTTCCGTTCCGCGACGGCGTGGCTGGTCGCCGCCGCCGCAACCTATCGGATGCGGGACCGCGCGTGCGTGGCTCGTCCCACGTCCGGGTGCAGGCCGAGCCCTGCCCGGTCGCCCCGCCCTTAGCAACGAACGTTGACAGACGCCTACGGAGCAACCTAGGTTGACAGACGTGGAGCAACCCGAGGTCGCCGTCACCGCGGGCGACACGTCCGACCCGCTCACCGGGCTCCGCGCCGTCTCGTCCCTGCGGGTGCTCGTCGAGTCGTACGAGCTGCGCCAGGTCGAGGCCGCGCTGCGCGCCGGCATGAGCTGGCAGGAGGTCGCCGACGCCCTGGGCGTCACCCGGCAGGCCGTCCACAAGAAGTACGCCAAGCGGATCGACCCGACCATCTCCGTCCCCCGGAGGAACCGCGCATGAGCCGCCTGACGGACGCCGTCGTCCTGTCCCAGCAGATCGTCGTCACCGCCACGGAGGAGGCGTACCGCGTCGGCCACGCCCAGCTGGACCTCGACGACCTGCTCGTCGCGCTCACGGCGGTCGGCGGGCCGGCGGGCGAGGTGCTGCGCTCGCTCGGCGCCACGGTCGACCGTGCGCGCGCCGCCGTCGCGCAGGTGCACGCCGACCGGCTCGCGGGCGCCGGCGTCCCGGCACCGACCCCGCAGCCGCGCGCGCTGCCGCGCTCGGGCGGCGCGCTGCCGTGGTCGCCCCGTGCCGACCGGGTGCTCACGGCAGGGCAGTGGGACGTCCGCTCCTTCGACGACCGCCCGGTTCTGCGGGCCCTCGTGCGCGAGCCCAGCGGGTTCGTCGCCGAGGCGCTCGCGGTCCTGGGGCTCGACGCGGACCGCGTCCTGACCGCGCTGGACGCCTGGACGCCGGCGCCGACCGTGCCGTCCGGTGCGCTCTTCTCCCCGGACCCGCGGCCGTGGCGCACCGTCACCCGCACGGGCTGGGTGCCCGCGCCGCCGGCACGGGTCTGGTCGCTCGTCACCGACCCGGCCCGGCGCACCACGTGGGACCCCTGGTACTCCGCCGTGGAGGAGCAGCCGGACGGCACCCTGCTGGCGACGCTGGTCGGCGAGGAGCAGGGCGCGAAGCCCGTGCCCGCGGGGTTCGAGCGCCAGGAGGTCGTGCCCGTCGCGCGCGAGGAGGGCCGGCTCGTCGAGTGGGAGCTGCGCCGCCCCGACCGGCCCGGCGGCGCGCCCGTGCAGCGGCTCGCGGTCGCGCTCACGCCGTCCGGTGACGGCACGCGTGTGGACCTGACCGTGCGCTGGCTCGGGCGCGGCGGCTGGCGCGCGGTCGTCGGGACCCTGCTGCGCCCGGTCGGCCGGGTCATCTGGGGGCAGATGCTCCTGGCGAAGCACGCCGGCATCGCGCGCGCGGTGCGCTGACCGCCGTCAGGACCCCAGCAGCCCCAGGTCCAGCGCGCGCAGCACCGCGCGCGTGCGGTCCCGGACGCCGAGCTTGAGCAGCACCGCCGACACGTGGTTCTTCACGGTCCCCGGCGCGAGGTGCAGCGTGTCCGCGATCTCGCGGTTGGACCAGCCGGCGGCGAGCAGGCGCAGCACGTCGAGCTCGCGTGCGGTCAGCGGCTCGGGACGGTCGAGGCCGTCGACGACCACGGGCCGGTCGAGCAGCGCCCGCAGCAGCCGGTCGGTCACCGCGGGCTGCCACAGGCGCTCGCCGGCGGCCACGCGCCGCACCGCGTCGACGAGCTGCTCGAGCGTGACGTCCTTGAGCAGGTAGCCGTGGGCGCCGGCGCCGAGCGCACGGGCCACGAGCGCGTCGTCGTCGAAGGTGGTGAGGACGAGCACGGGCGTCGGGTCGCCGGCGTCGCGCAGCGCCTCGAGCGTCGCGATGCCGTCGCGGCGCGGCATCTGCAGGTCGAGCAGGAGGACGTCCGGCCGGTGCTCCGCGACGAGCGCGAGCGCTTCGTCCCCGTCGGCACCCTCGGCGACCACGTCGACGGCGTCGGAGAGCCCGAGCAGCCCGCGGACGCCCTGCCGCACGAGCGTCTGGTCGTCCACCAGCACGACGCGGATCACGTCGGCACCCGCGCCGTCACGCGGAACCCGCGGCCCGGTCCGGGGTCGACGACGAGCGTGCCGCCCAGCGCCGTCACCCGCTCCTGCATGCCGCGCAGCCCGTGCCCCGGCTCCCACGCGATCGCGCCCGGCCCGTCGTCGTGCACGTCGACCTCGACGGCGCCGTCGCCGTCCCGCCGCACGTGCACCGCCAGGCGCGTCGCACCGGGCGCGTGCCGCAGGGCGTTCGTCGCCGCCTCCTGCACGCAGCGGACGACGGCGACGAGGTGCGCGTCGTCGAGGTGCACCGCCGGGGCGACCGTCAGCGACGTCGCGAGCCCGGGCAGGTCCAGGACGTCGCGCAGCGCCGGCTCGAGCCCGCCCGCCGCACCGCCGCGCAGCTCGCCGACGACCGCCCGCACGTCGCGCAGCAGGTCCTTGGCGACCGTGCGCGCCCGGCCGACGTGCTCGGCGGCCGCGCCGTCGACGCGGTGCGACGCTATCTCCAGCTCGAGGGCGAGCGCCGTGAGCTGGTGCCCGATGACGTCGTGCAGGTCCCGCGCGATGCGCAGCCGCTCGGCGTCCCGGCTGCCGACGGCCAGCAGCGCGCTCGTGGCGCGCAGGTCGGCGTGCGCGGCGGCGAGGTCCGCGTGCACCGCCGCGAGCGCGGCGTGGGCGGCGTCGGCCTCCGCGCGTGCCTGCGCCTCCCGCAGGGCCGTCCGGACGGTGATGGCGGCGAACGTCTGGAACGCCGCGTAGACGACCACCGTGAACGGCACGCCGACGACCCCGCGGCCGGCGAGGGCGGCGCCGACGGCCGTGGCCAGCGACTGCACGGTGACGAGCGCGACGAGCCCGGGCGTGCCGAGCGTCGCGCTCGCGGCGGCCGTGGTCACCACGAAGAGCACGGGCGTCCAGTCGGCCGTCGGGTTCGCGACCCACGCGACCGACGCCGCCACGACGAGGGCGACGACGAGCACCCGCTCCGGCGGCGGTCGACGCAGCCGCACGACCTCCGCGTCGACCGCGAACACCGCCGCGTACACGAGGAACGCCGCCCACCAGACGGTACGCCCGGCGACCGGCGCGTCGGAGAGGGCCACGTCGGCCACGAGCTGCGCGACGCCGACCGCGAGGACGGCGACCCCGCCGGCGCCGGCCCCGAGGCGGTCGGCGGGGGTGGGTGTGGCGTGCGC
>NZ_JBFTEP010000041.1:0-28672 GCF_047229365.1 Cellulomonas pasadenensis
CGCCACCGGTGCGTGCGCCCGCGCCAGCACGCGCTGCGCCCGCCGGGCGCGCCGCTCCGCCATCCGCCGGTCGTGCGCGGACTCGGGCACCTCCGGCGCCCACGGGCGCGAGCTCTCCGCCTCCGCGCGCGTCAGCCGCACGCCCAGCGCACCGATCCCGATCGGGTCCGACATGGTCCTCACCCCTTCACTCTGTACCGCTCCAGCATCCTGTACCGCTACAGTCCCACCGATTCCTGGACCGGTCAAGACCTCCGGAGTCATCGCGTGGTGCGTCCGTCCGGACGACTCCTCGTGACTCCGCCCCGCGCGCCTGTCACGCTGCGCCTCATGCCCCCTCGACGGACGAGCCGCACGGATCTCGACACCGGCGTCGGATCCCGTCGCGCGACGGGTCCGCCGGACGGGGGGCGACGTGCCACCGGCGGCTCGCGCGCGGCCCGCTGGTCGCTCGGACTCGCGATCGGGGCGTTCGCCGCCGCGCACGGGGCCGCCGCCGCGTTCGGCGCCGTGGTCGCCGACGCGTTCGGGGGCACGGCGCCCGCCGCCGGGCCGCTCTTCCTCGTCGCCGCGGTGCTGTGGCTCGTGCTCGCCGTCGCGGCGGCCGTGCTGGCGGTGCGTGCGCTGCGGGGCGGGGCGTCCCGCGCGATGCCCGTCGCCGCGCTCCTCGTCGCGCTCGTCCCGCCCGCGCTCGCCGTCGTCGCGGTCGTCGCCGTGCGTCTCGTCTGACCGGGCGCCGGGTCCGGCCGGGCGCCCGCGCGACGGCTCATGCGGACCGCCGCACGCCGACGCCACGGCACCCGACGCCGCGCGCCGACCGCGCCGCACCCAGCGGGTACCCTGGACGGTCGTGGCCACCACCGACTTCTCCGCCGAGATCCGCGAGCTGCGCAGCACCCTGGAGTCCATCCAGTCGGTGAGCGACCCCGCCGCGCTGCGGGCGAAGATCGCCGAGCTCTCCGAGCAGGCGTCCGCCCCCGACCTGTGGGACGACCCGGAGGCGGCGCAGAAGGTCACGAGCGCGCTCTCGTCCGCGCAGTCCGAGCTCGACCGCGTCACCAAGCTCGGTGGCCGCATCGACGACCTCGAGACGCTGGTCGAGATGGCGGCCGAGGAGGACGACGCCGACACCCTCGCGGAGGCCGAGGCCGAGCTCGTGGGCATCCGCAAGGACCTCGGCGAGCTCGAGATCCGCACGCTGCTCGCCGGCGAGTACGACATCCGCGACGCCGTCGTGACGATCCGCGCGGGCGCGGGCGGCGTCGACGCCGCCGACTTCGCCGAGATGCTCATGCGCATGTACCTGCGCTGGGCCGAGCGCCACGGCTACGCGACCACCGTCATGGACACCTCCTACGCGGAGGAGGCGGGCCTGAAGTCCGCGACGTTCGAGGTGAAGGCGCCGTACGCGTTCGGGCACCTGTCGGTCGAGGCCGGCACGCACCGGCTCGTGCGCATCTCGCCGTTCGACAACCAGGGCCGCCGGCAGACGTCGTTCGCCGCGGTCGAGGTCATCCCGCTCATCGAGCAGACTGACTCCATCGAGATCCCCGAGTCGGAGATCAAGGTGGACGTCTTCCGCTCGTCCGGCCCTGGCGGGCAGTCCGTCAACACGACCGACTCCGCGGTCCGCATGACGCACATCCCCACCGGCATCGTCGTGTCGATGCAGAACGAGAAGTCGCAGATCCAGAACCGCGCCGCCGCGCTGCGCGTGCTCCAGTCCCGGCTGCTCCTGCAGCGCCAGGAGGAGGAGCGCGCCGCGAAGAAGGAGATGGCGGGCGACATCAAGGCGAGCTGGGGCGACCAGATGCGCTCCTACGTGCTGCAGCCGTACCAGATGGTCAAGGACCTGCGCACCGAGCACGAGGTCGGCAACCCCGCCGCGGTCTTCGACGGCGACATCGACGACTTCATCGAGGCCGGCGTCCGCTGGCGCCGCAACCAGCAGGTCGCGCCCGCCGACGCGTGAGCCGTCCCGGGACGATCCGGGACGAGCCGGGCATCACCCGGTCGGGCGTACCGATTCACCGGTCCCGCGGCGGCGTGTCCTGCCTCGGACCGCGCGGAGGGGTTCCTACCCTCGACGAGTCCCGCGACCCTGCGGGTGGCCCGTCGTGCCCGCGACGTGCCCGACCGAGGACGAGGTTCGAGCCGTGATCCGCTTCGAGAACGTGACGAAGGTCTACGCCCGGGGTGCCCGCCCCGCGCTGGACCGCGTGTCGCTCGACGTCGAGCGCGGCGAGTTCGTGTTCCTCGTCGGCGCGTCCGGCTCCGGCAAGTCGACGTTCCTGCGGCTCGTGCTGCGCGAGGAGCGGGCGTCCGCGGGGCGCGTGTTCGTCGCCGGCAAGGAGCTCGGCTCGCTGTCGAGCTGGAAGGTGCCGCACCTGCGGCGCCAGATCGGCGCGGTGTTCCAGGACTTCCGCCTGCTGCCGAACAAGTCGGTGTTCGAGAACGTCGCGTTCGCGCTGCAGGTGATCGGCAAGCCGCGCCACCACATCCTGACCACCGTGCCCGACGTGCTCGACATGGTCGGGCTCGCCGGCAAGGAGAAGCGTCGCCCGCACGAGCTGTCCGGCGGCGAGCAGCAGCGCGTCGCGATCGCCCGCGCGTTCGTCAACCGGCCGTCGATCCTGCTGGCCGACGAGCCCACCGGCAACCTCGACCCGACGACCTCCCTGGGGATCATGCGCCTGCTCGACCGCATCAACCGCACCGGCACCACCGTGGTGATGGCGACGCACGACGACGAGATCGTCGACCAGATGCGCAAGCGCGTGGTCGAGCTGAGCACGGGCGAGATGGTGCGCGACCAGTCGCGCGGCGTCTACGGCTCGGACCGCTGAGGAGGCCGCCGTGCGCGCCCAGTTCATCCTGTCCGAGATCGGCATCGGCCTGCGCCGCAACCTGTCGATGACCGTCTCGGTCGTGCTCGTGACCTTCGTGTGCCTCACCTTCCTCGGCGCCGCGGCGCTGCTGCAGACGCAGATCGGGAAGATGAAGGACGACTGGTACGACAAGGTCGAGGTCTCCGTCTTCCTCTGCCCCGCCAACTCCGCCGAGCGCACGTGCGCCGCTGGGGAGGTCACCGAGGAGCAGCGCGAGGACATCCTCGGCGCGCTCGAGGCGCCCGAGGTGGCGCCGTACATCGAGCAGGTGTTCACGGAGACCAAGGAGGAGGCGTACGAGTCGTTCCAGCGGCAGTTCGGCGACCAGTTCTGGGCGTCGGCCGCGACCGTCGACGACATGAACGCCTCGTACCGCATCAAGCTCACCGACCCCGAGCAGTACCAGGTGGTCGCGGACGTGGTGTCCGGCAGACCCGGCGTCGAGGACGTCGAGGACCAGCGGCGCCTGTTCGACAACCTGTTCCTCGTGCTCGACCGCGCCACCTGGGCCGCCGGCGGCATCGCGGCGATCATGCTGCTCGCGGCCGTCCTGCTCATCACGACGACCATCCGGCTGTCCGCGCTGAGCCGGCGCCGTGAGACGGGCATCATGCGTCTCGTGGGGGCGTCGACGCTGTTCATCCAGCTGCCGTTCATGCTCGAGGGTGCGATCGCCGCGCTCGTCGGCGGGGCGCTGTCCGTCGCCGCGCTGTGGTTCGGCGTGGAGTACCTCGTGACCGACTGGCTGGGCCAGACCGTCACGTGGGTGCCGTACGTCAGCACCGCGGACGTGCTCGCGATCGCACCGCTGCTGCTGGTGGTGGCGGTCGTGCTCGCCGCCATCTCGTCCCTCGTCACCCTGAGCCGCTACACGAAGGTCTGACATGCGACGACGCACCGACCGCACCGACCGTCCCGCCGCCGACCGTCCCGTACAGCGACGCCGGCTCACCGCCGCCCTCGCCGCCGCGGCGGTCGCCGTGCCGACGTTCCTCGGCGTGGCGGGGCCCGCCCTCGCCGACGACCTGTCGAACCGCCGCGCGGCCGCCGAGCAGCGCGTGTCCGCCGCCGAGCAGCGGGCCGCCGACCTCGCCGAGGCGATGGCGGAGCTCGACGGGGCGCTGCGCCAGGCGGTCGAGGAGCTCGCCGCCGTCGAGGCGCAGCTGCCGCAGGCGCAGGCGGCGCTCGACACCGCCGTCGCCGCCGCGCAGGCCGCGCAGCGCGAGGCCGACCTGCAGACCGCCCGCCTCGCCGCCGCCGAGGACGAGGAGGCGGCGATCGCGGAGCAGATCGTCGTCGACGACGCGCGCGAGGTCGAGATCCGCGCCGCGATCGGGCAGATGGCCCGCGAGGCCTACAAGGGCGGCCGCGACGTCTCCGGCATGAGCGTCATGCTCGACGCCGAGAGCTCGCAGGACTTCGTCGAGCGCTACGGCATGGTCTCCACCGCGATGCGCACGCAGTCGCAGGTGCTCGACGAGCTCCAGGAGATCGTCGCCAAGAACAAGAACGCGCAGGCCCGTCAGACGGCCGTGCGCGACAAGGTCTCGGAGATCAAGGCCGCGGCCGACGACAAGCTCGCCGAGGCGCAGCGGACGCAGGCCGCGGCCGAGGACGCGAAGGCCGAGGTCGAGCGGCTGCTCGCGGAGCAGCAGGCGAAGAAGGCGTCGATCGAGTCGCAGAAGGCGGAGGCGGCGGCGCAGGCCGCGGCCGTCGACGCGGAGCGGCAGGCGGTGGCCGCGGAGCTGGGCCAGATCATCGAGGCGCAGCGCGTCGAGCGTGCCCGCATCGAGGCCGAGCGGGCCGCGGCGGCCGCGGCCGCCGGCAAGCCCAGCGGCGGCGGCGGTGGTGGAGGCGGCGGCGGTGGCGGTGGCGGCGGGACGAGCCCGCAGCCGGGCGGTGCCAAGCCGGGCGCGATGTTCGCCAACCCGACGGCGCACAACCCGATCTACGTGACGTCCGAGTACGGCATGCGCCTGCACCCGGTGCTCGGCTACTACCGCATGCACGCCGGCATCGACCTGCGCGACCGCTGCGGCGAGCCCGTGTACGCGGGGCGCTCGGGCACGGTGCAGTGGTCCCGGTACCGCAGCGGGTACGGCAACCAGGTGATGATCGACCACGGCTGGGTCAACGGCTCGTCGCTCATGTCGAGCTACAACCACATGTCGTCGTTCGCGGTCGGCGCGGGGTCGCAGGTGTCGGCCGGGCAGCTGCTCGGCTACGCCGGCAACACCGGGACGTCCGCCGCGTGCCACCTGCACTTCGAGGTCTACGTCAACGGCGCGACCCAGAACCCCCGGTCCTACCTGGGCATCTGAGGCGGCGCCGGGGCACGGTCGCGGCATTCACCTGGGGGTGCGTCGGTGCCCGCGGGTAGGCTCGTGCGGCGGCACGGCGGTCACGACGCCTGCCCGCCACCCGCTGCGCACCTGCACCCCGCGGTGCGCGCACCACCCGAGCAGACACCAGGAGGGCCGAGCCGTGGCCAAGGCGACGACCGGACGCAGCATGGTCGCGGCCAACCGCAAGGCGCGGCACGACTTCGTCATCGAGGACGTCTTCGAGGCGGGGATGGTCCTGTCCGGCACCGAGGTGAAGGCCCTGCGCGCCGGGCGCGCGTCCCTGGTGGACGGCTGGGTCGAGGTCGAGGGGCACGAGGCCTGGCTGCACGGCGTGCACATCCCGGAGTACTCGCAGGGCACCTGGACCAACCACGCGCCGCGGCGCAAGCGCAAGCTGCTGCTGCACCGCGAGGAGATCGACCGGCTCGAGGTCAAGACGCGCGAGAAGGGGCAGACGATCGTCCCGCTCGCCCTGTACTTCCTCGACGGGCGCGCCAAGATCGAGATCGCGCTCGCGCGCGGCAAGCGCGAGTACGACAAGCGGCAGACCCTGCGCGAGCGGCAGGACAACCTCGAGGCCCAGCGCGCGATCCGCGAGAAGCGGGACCGGTGACGGCGCACGACGCGGCGCGGCCCGGCGACGCGGCGCGGCCCGGCGACGCGGTCGGCCCGGACCTCGCGGTCGGTCCGGATGACGCCCACGTGGTCGCGCGCGCCGTCCGGCGGCTCGCGGTGGTCGCGCTCGCCGTCGTGCTGGCGCTCGGCGTCGTCGTGCTCGCGCCGCCGCCCGCCACGTCCGCGGTGCCCGCGACGCCGGGCGACCTGACGTCGGGGCGTGAGATCACGCGGTACGACGCGGTGGCGGAGGTCGCCGCCGACGGCACGGTGCGGGTGCAGCTGGAGCTCGACTTCGACTTCGGCGACGACCCCGGCCACGGCCCCTACCTGACGTACCCGACGCGGGTGTCCTACGACGACGAGCTCGACCGCGTCTTCGCGTACTCCGACGTCGTCGTCGACAGCCCCACCGGCGCCCCGGCCGACCTGCACCGCGAGGACGAGGGCGCGGCGATGGTGCTGCGCGTCGGCGACGAGGACGTCGACGACGTCGAGGGCGTGCAGACGTACCGGATCGGCTTCACGGTGCGTGGCTGGCTGAACCCGGCGAACGCGCAGCACTCGGGCGACGAGCTGTACTGGGACGTCATCGGCGGGGGCTGGGAGGTGCCGTTGTCCGACGTGCGGGTCACCGTGACGGGGCCGGCGGACGTCCAGGACGTGGCGTGCTTCGCGGGTCCGCAGGGTGCGACGGCGCCGTGCGGCGGCGCCGAGGCGGACGGCGCGTCGGCGACGTTCACGCAGGATGTCGTGCCGGTCGGGGACCGCCTCACGACCGTGACGGGCTGGCCCGGCGGCACGTTCACCGGCGCCGACCCGATCCTGCGCGAGAAGCTCGACCCGTTCGCGCCCGTGCGGCCGCTGAGCGTGGGCGGCGGTGTCGCGGCCGGTGTGCTCGGCCTCGGTGCCCTCCTCGCGGTGCGGCGGGTGCGCCGCACCGGGCGGGACCAGGCCTACCTCGGACTGACGCCAGGACTGCGGCCCGCCGCGGGGCAGGAGGCCGCGACGGGTCACCGCGACCGTCGGGACGCCGTGTCCGTGCAGTTCGCGCCGCCCGCGGGCACGCGGCCCGGCGAGGTCGGCACGCTCGTCGACGAGAAGGCCGACCCGGTCGACGTCACCGCGACGATCATCGACCTCGCGGTCCGCGGGTGGCTGCGGATCGAGGAGGTCGCGCCCGAGCAGGAGGGGCGCGCGCCGGAGGACTGGACCCTCGTGCGCCTGCGCGCCGGCACCACCGACCTCCTGCCGTTCGAGGCGACGCTCCTCACGGAGCTGTTCGAGGGACGCGAGCGGGTCCGCCTCTCGGAGCTCAGGACCACCTTCGCGTCCGCCATGGGCAAGGTCCAGGACGGGCTCTACCAGCACGTGACGGAGACGGGCTGGTTCCGTGCCAACCCCAAGGCCGTGCGGACGGCGTGGGGCCTCACCGGCGGGCTGCTGCTCGTGCTCGGCGTCGTGGGCACCGTGATCGCGATCGCCGCGGGCGCGCAGTCGCTGCTCGGGCTGGCGCTGGTGCCGGCGGCGGTCGCTCTGGTGGGCGTCCTCGTGCTCGCGCTCTCGGGAGCGGCGCCGGCGCGCACGGCGGACGGCACCGCGGTCCTCGCGCAGACGCTCGGGTTCCGCCGCTACCTCGCGACGGCCGAGGCGGAGCAGCTGCGGTTCGAGGAGGGCGAGGACCTGTTCTCGCGCTACCTGCCCTACGCGATCGTGTTCGGCCTCGCCGACCGGTGGGCGCGGGTGTTCGCCGACCTCGCCGCGCAGGGCCGCGTCGTCGCCGAGCCGGGCTGGTACGTCGGCACGTACGCCGCCGGGCCGTACTTCTGGGGCACCGGCTTCGCGGGTGCGGTGGACCGGTTCGAGCACGTCGCCACCGACGCCATCAGCGCGCCGACGCCCGGCACGTCGGGCGGCTCGGGCACGAGCGGCGGCTACTCCGGCGGTGGCGTCGGCGGCGGGGGCGGCGGCGGCTGGTGACCGTCAGGCGGGTCGCGCGTCTTGGTCGCCCCGGTCGGTGACGCGCCCGGCGTCGTCCGCCGCGTCCGCGCCGGACTCCGACCGGGTCCCCGACGGGTCGTCCCGCGCGCCGAACGACGCGTCACCCTCGCGGCGCAGCGCGTTGCGGCCGATCACCTGCTGCCAGGTCGCCGCCCGCTCGGCGCGGCCGCGACCGACGAACGACACCGCCCAGTGCAGCAGGGTCGTCACCCGGTTCTTGAACCCCACGAGGTAGAACAGGTGGACGCCGAGCCACAGGAGCCAGGCGGGGAGCCCCGACGTCTCGACGCGCCCCACCTGCGCCACGGCGAAGAAGCGGGACACCGTCGCCATGCTGCCCTTGTCGTGGTACTCGAAGGGCTGGCCGGTCGGGCGGCCGTCGACGCGGCGCCGGATTTGGTCGGCGGCGTGCTGCGCGCTCTGCATCGCGACCTGCGCGACGCCGGGCAGCTCGTCCAGCCTCATGAGGTCGCCGATGACGAACACGTCCGGGTGACCCGGGAGCGTGCAGTCCGGCTCGACCGGCACGCGGCCCGACCGGTCCGCCTCGACGCCCGCACGCTCGGCGAGCACGCGGCCGATCGGTGCCCCCTGCACGCCGGCGGCCCAGATCTTGCACGACGCGGGGACCGCGCGCCGCTCCCCGTCGGCGTCCTCGACCTCGACGCCCTCCTGGTCGACGCCCACGACCTTCCACCCGGTCCAGATCTCGACGCCCTGGCTCTCGAGCTCGCGTGCCGCGGCCGCGCCGAGGTGCTCCGGGTAGCCCGGGAGCACGTGGTCGACCGGGTCGACGAGCAGCACGCGCGTGCGCCGCGGGTCGACGTGCCGGAACTGGCCGGGCAGGACGCGGTGGGCGAGCTCGGCCACCTGGCCGGCCATCTCGACGCCCGTCGGCCCCGCGCCGACGACGACGAACGTGAGCAGCCGGTCGACGGCCGCCGCGTCCCGCGTCACCTCGGCGAGCTCGAACGCGCCGAAGATGCGGCCGCGGATCTCGAGCGCGTCGTCGAGGCTTTTCATGCCCGGCGCGTGCTCCGCGAACTCGTCCCGGCCGAAATACGACTGCCCGGCGCCCGCCGCGACGACGAGGCTGTCGTACCGGGTGCGGGTCACGCCGGCGGGGGAGCGGTGCACGACCTCGCGGGCGTCGAGGTCGACGTCCTCGACGACGCCGAGCAGCACGCGCGCGTTGCGCTGGCGGCGCAGGACGTCGCGCGTCGCCGGGGCGACCTCGCCGGCCGACAGCACGCCGGTCGCGACCTGGTAGAGCAGCGGCTGGAAGAGGTGGTGGTTGGAGCCACTGACCACGGTGACGCGCACGCCGGGCACGCGGGCCAGCGCACGCGTCGTGAAGAGGCCGCCGAAGCCGGAGCCGACGACCACCACGTCGTGCGGGCGCTCGCGCCGGGCCGTCGACGGCTGCGGCCTCTCGGTGGTCGTCATGCGGGGCCTCCTGCCGGGGAGTCGGGACGCCTCGACCGTACGTGGGCGGCTCGCGGGTCGCGCGGCGGCCGGGCCCGCATCGCGGCTCGACGGGCGGGACGGCCCGCGGGTGGGTAGGACTGTCCGGGGTCGCCGCACGGGCGGCCCGGACGGAGGTGCTGGGTGGACGTCGACGCCGCGGTGACGCGCGTGCTGGGCGAGGGTGTGGCGCTGCGCGAGTCGCAGCGGGACGCCCTCGACGGCCTGGCGGAGCACGACACGCTCCTGGTGGCGCGCACGGGCGCCGGCAAGACCGCCGTGTACGCGGTCGCGACCCTGGTCGCGGAGCGGTTGACCGTGGTGGTCTCGCCGCTGCTGGCGCTGCAGCGCGACCAGGTCGGCTCCCTGCGGGAGTCGGGGCTGCGGGCGGCGTCCGTGAGCTCGGCCCGGACCGCCGCGCAGCAGCGGGAGGCGCTCGAGGCGGCGACGTCCGGGGACCTCGACGTGCTGCTGCTCGGTCCGGAGCAGCTGCAGCGCGAGGTCGTCCTCGAGGCGCTGCAGCAGGCCGACGTGGGCCTGGTCGTGGTCGACGAGGCGCACTGCGTGAGCGAGTGGGGGCACGACTTCCGGCCCGACTACCTGCTGGTCGGCTGGGCCGTGCAGCGCCTGGGCGCGCCGCGCGTGCTCGCGCTGACGGCCACCGCGTCGGCGCACGTGCGGGAGGAGATCGTCGCCCAGCTGGAGATGCGCGACCCCCGGGTGCTCGTGCACGACGCCGACCGGCCGAACATCTGGCTCGGCGCGCGCCCGGCGGCGTCCGAGCAGGAGCGCGACGCGTACGTCCGCGAGGCGGTGCTGGCGGAGCCGGGTGCGGTGATCGTCTACGCCCGCACGCGTGCGCACACGGAGGAGCTCGCGGCTGCGCTCGCCGAGGACGGGCGCCCGGCGCTCGTCTACCACGCCGGCCTCCCGGCGAAGGAGCGGTCGGCCGCGCAGGACCGGTTCCTGTCCGGCGACGCGGACCTCGTCGTCGCGACGTCCGCGTTCGGGATGGGCGTCGACCGCGCCGACGTGCGGCTCGTCGTGCACGCGGGCCCGCCCTCGACGCTCGACTCCTACTACCAGGAGGTCGGCAGGGCCGGCCGTGACGAGGAGCCGGCGCGCGCGCTCGTCGTGCACCGACCGGAGGACCACGGGCTCGCGCGGTACCAGCGCTCGAGCGGCGGGTCGCGGCCGGAGACGCTGACCACGGTGGTGCGCGCGCTCGAGGAGGACGCCGCCGACCAGGCCGGCCTCGCCGAGCGCACCGGCCTCGCGCGGCGCACGGTCGCGCGCGCCCTGGGCGAGCTGCAGCGCGTCGGCGCGGTCCGTGACGACGACGGCCGGTTCCGCACGGTCGACGGCGCCGGCCTGCGGCGCGTCCTCGCCGACGTGCGCGCCGAGCGCGAGCGGCGTGCACGGCTGGAGACGTCGCGGGTCGACCTCGTGCGCACCTACACCGACACGACGGACTGCCGCCGGCGCCTGCTGCTGGAGCTGCTGGGCGAGGAGCGGCGCGACGTGTGCGGGCACTGCGACTCGTGCGACGCGGGCACCTCGGTGCGCGCGTCGGAGAGCCGCGTGCGGCCGGGGCAGCTCGTGCGGCACCAGGAGTTCGGGCCGGGCGCCGTGACGGTCGTCGAGGCGGACCGGATCACCGTGCTGTTCGAGGAGCGCGGGTACGTCACCCTCGACACCGACGTGGCCCTCGACGCGCAGATCCTCACGGTCGAGTCGTGAGGGGCGCCGGGTCGGTGCCTCCGGTTGCCGACCCATCCGCACGGGCACACCGTGGACACACCAGGACCGACGAGAGGGGACGCATGAGCCAGTCGCCCGGAGCCAGCACGCCCGACCCGCAGCCCGAGGACACGCCGGGCCTCGAGGCGGGAGGCGGGGTCGCGCCCGGAGACACGCCACCCGGGGAGTCGTCGACGACGTCGGGCCTGTCGACCCACCAGGCCAAGGTCGGCTCGACGGGCTCGAACTGGGTCGTCTACGCGATCGTCGGCGGGGTCGTCGCCCTGTGCGCGCTGTACTTCATCGGCTACGCGGTGGGTCTGCTCGACTGACCGGCACTGCCACGACGTGCGACGGCCCGGCCCCCGTGGGGGACCGGGCCGGCGTCGTGCCGGAGCGCGTCAGCGCACCTCGACGTCCGGCGAGAACGCGACGTAGCCGCTGAAGTCCTTCCCGACGCGGTCGAACGCGCTCGGGTACGGGTGCGGGTACGACCAGGCCTCGTCCTTGCGCAGCTCGTCGCCGTCGCGGACGGACCAGTACTGGGCCTCGCCCTTCCACGGGCAGGTGTACGGGGTCGGCGACGTCTCGAACAGCTCGGTGCGGATGCTGGAGGGCGGGAAGTAGACGTTGCCCTCGATGTGCACGACCTCGGACTCGGGCGCCTCGGCGAGCACGGTGCCGTTCAGGGTGGCGGTGGGCATGGTGACCTCCGGTGGGACGGGCGGCGGGGTGCCGCTCCTCGCACCGTAGGCCGGTCCGGACGAGGCCGCGAGGGCGCGTCCCACGGGCACGGCGTCAGGTGCCGAGGATCTCCGCGAGGTCGAACCGCACCGGCTCGTCGAGCTGCTCGTACGTGCAGGAGCGCGGGTCGCGGTCCGTGCGCCACCGCCGGAACTGCGCGGTGTGGCGGAACCGGTCGCCCTCCATGTGGTCGTACGCGACCTCGACGACGAGCCCGGGGCGCAGCGGCACGAAGGACAGGTCCTTGGTGGCGTTCCAGCGGCTGACGGCGCCGGGCATGCGACGGTCCGCGTGCGCGGACTGGTCGGCCCACGAGCCCCACGGGTGGTCGGCCAGGTCGACGTCGCGGTACGGCGCGAGGTCGTCGAGCAGGCTCCTGCGTCGCGCCATCGGGAACGACGCGCTCACGCCGACGTGCTGCAGCCGCCCGTCGTCCGTCCACAGCCCCAGCAGCAGCGACCCGACGACGTCCCCCGACTTGTGCCACCGGAAGCCGGCCACCACGCAGTCGGCGGTCCGCTCGTGCTTGATCTTGAACATCGCGCGCTTGTCCGGCTGGTAGGTGCCGTCGAGGGGCTTGGCGACGACGCCGTCGAGGCCCGCGCCCTCGAACTGCGTGAACCACCGCTGCGCCTCGTCCATGTCGCCGGTCGCGGGCGTCACGTGGACGGGCGCCTGCACGTCCGCGAGCGCCTCGACGAGGAGGGCGCGGCGCTCGCGCAGCGGGCGGCCCGTGAGGTCGTCGTCGCCGAGGGCCAGCAGGTCGAACGCGACGAACGACGCAGGCGTCTGCCCCGCGAGCAGCTTGACCCGGGACGCGGCGGGGTGGATGCGCTGCTGCAGCGCGTCGAAGTCGAGGCGGTCGCCGGTGACGACCACGATCTCGCCGTCGACCACGCAGCGCTCCGGCAGGTTCGCCCGGAGCGCCTCCACCAGCTCCGGGAAGTACCGCGTCATCGGCTTCTCGTTGCGGCTGCCGAGCTCCACCTCGTCGCTGTCCCGGAACACGATCGTGCGGAACCCGTCCCACTTCGGCTCGACGTGCCCCACGTCGGGGATCTCCTTGACCGACTTGGCGAGCATCGGCGCGACGGGCGGCATCACGGGCAGGTCCATCGGCCCATCGTGGCGGGTGGGGAGCGCGCTGTCAGCGCGACGCACGGCGGGCCGCACCGGGCGTGGGTCTGCGCGGTAGCGTTCCGCGGGCTCGTCGACGTCCCGGCGGACGTCGGTGCCCTCGTCGGTCGTCCC
Source organism: Cellulomonas pasadenensis (assembly GCF_047229365.1). NCBI lineage: Bacteria > Bacillati > Actinomycetota > Actinomycetes > Micrococcales > Cellulomonadaceae > Cellulomonas > Cellulomonas pasadenensis. The sequence continues at coordinate 13,049 of NZ_JBFTEP010000041.1, forward strand.
GACCGGCGCGACCACAACGACGGCAGGAGGGCACCATGGGCACGTCCGACGCCGGAGGCCGCTCCCACGCTGCCCCGTCGGACGCACTGACGCCGTACCTCGCGCTCGACCTGCACGGTCTCCTGCGCGCGCTGCAGGAACGGCCGCTCGCGCCGGGCGACCTGGCGCCGGAGGTGTGGCGGTCGCTCGTCGAGCTGGTGACGCAGCAGGTGCAGCACCGGGGCGGTGACCTGGACGTCGAGGGGTGGGGCGTCTGCAGCGCCGTCGTGACGCACGTCCTGGCGGCGGCCGTCGCGGCGGACGCGTACCCGCGCCACGAGGCGCTCGTCCGTCGGTTGCACCTGACGGGCGCCGCGCTGGACTTCGCGGGCCGGACGGACGCCCGGGCGGCGCTCCTCGATGCACGGGGCGCCGTCGGCCTGGCGGTGCGCGCGCTGCCCGCCGACGTCGACGCGGTCGCCGCCGACGCCGACCGCTGGCGGACGCTCCCGCGCGCCGAGGTGCTGCGTCTGCGCCGTGTCCGGCACGTGCTCACGCCGGCGCTCGCCCTCGCGGACCGGTCCGGCGACGAGCGGTTGGACCACTGGCGCGACGTGCTCCCGCGCCTCCCGTGATGCCTACGCTGCCGTCGGCGGTACCGCCGCCGTGCGACGTCGCCGCTCGCGCCTGGGTTGGCGCTAGCGTTCGTGACCGGGCGCGGGCGGACCGGTGCCCGACGGGAGAGGCGGAGGCGTCGGTGGACCTGGCGGAGGCGTGCTACCACCTGCGGGAACGGCGGGAGATGTACGTCCTCGACGACCGCTACGCCTCCGTGGTCGCGTTCGTGACGGGGCTGGCGTCGGCGTCGGACGGGCGCGTCCTCGAGGGGTTCCAGGAGCTCGTGCAGGAACGCCTGCTCGACGGCCGCACGACGCCGCGCCACTGGTGGGCCGTCGTCCGCGACTCCGTCGCCGATGGCGGCGCGGACGGCGACGCGGAGGCGACCACCCGGCTGCTGGACCTGCTGGAGGAGTTCGCGCACGGTCCGACCGGCACGGTCGTCGACGGGGAGGCCTGACGACGTGGCGGACGGCAGGGGTCGGCGACGGGCGGCAGCCGCAGCGCGGTGCGGCGTCGTCCTCGTGCTGGCGGCCACGGCGTCGGCGTGCGTCCGGGCCGGCGTCGACGCGGCGTCGCTGCCGGGCGAGTACGTCGCGGACGGGGACGGAGCGGTCGTGCTCGCCGCCGACGGCACGTTCACGGCCTCGGACGTCCCCGCGCTCGTGGTCGACGACGCCGGCGGCGGGCAGGTGGACCTGTCCGGGACGTGGGAGCCCCCCGACGGCTCCGGGCGGGACTTCGTGTACCTGACGATCGAGGACCTCAGCGGGACGACGTCCCGCGTGCGCGGCGTGCAGCTGTACGTGTCGGGGGACGCGGTCGTCTTCCACCCGGATCCCGACAGCACGGAGCGGTTCGTCTACGAGCGTGCGCGGTGACCGCCGACCGGGGGCACAGGAGGACGGCAGGCCCGCGCGCGTGGGCACGTCCCGCACAGGTCCCGGAAGGGTCGGGCGTCGGGCGCCAGATCGCGTCGATGCGGGAGCTCGTCGGCGGCGTCCTGGACGGACCGGACTTCGCGCGGACGTGGTTCGCGGCGCGTCGTCGCGCGCTGCACGACGGTGAGCGCGTCCGCGGGCCGTTGGAGCGCGTGCTCGAGGACGTGTTCTTCCTGCTCGAGGACGGCTATGTGATCGACCCGGCGCTGCGGGGACCGGACGACGTGACGGACGAGGCCCTCGTCGCGCACGTGCGGGTGGCGCTCGGCCGGCTGTCGGCGCTGGACCGGCCGTCCGGGCTCTCCCTGCAGGAGCGGTGGGGCCGGAGCGCGGGTCGCCGGTGACCCCGCGCTGCGAGAGGCCGAACACCTGAGCGACGCGCGGCTGGTCGATCGCGTCCGCGTCGAGCCGGACCGGCTCTGCCGACTCGACGGGAGGCGCTCGACGCCGTAGGGGTGGACGCCGTCGGCGCGCTCGCTCCGCCCTGCTACGCGAGGGCGCCCCTGGCGGACCTGACCGCGCTCGTCCGGCCGGACGCCGCGCCGCGCCGCGACGTGCGCAGAGGACCGCCTTCCGACGCGCGACCGGGGACGCTACCCTCGGCGCGCCGCCGGGTCCGCTGGTGCGCCGACCGGGACGCCGGGTGGAAGCCGATGGAGGAGGTCAGATGGGGTCCCTCGTGCCGTACCGCCGGCCGGGCCGCCCGGCGACGACCACGTCCGACCATGTCCCCGGCGACGCCGTGCCGGTCGAGGTCGGACGATGAGCGGCAGCCCGGTGCTGTTCGACGACGCCTTCGCCCCGATCACGTCCCACCTCGGTTTCCTGCGTGCTCCGCTCGACGTCGTGGCGCCCGCGTTGACGTCGTGGCGCCGGGAGATCCACGGCGTCGCCCAGCTCGAGCACCTCCCGGGAGGCCTGCGGGACCACATGCCCCACCTGGAGCCGCTGACGTCCGGCGTGCGTCCTCGCGAGCTCGTCGTCGCCACGGCGAACCCGGAGTGGACCGCCGTCGTCGACTGCGGTTTCCCCCACGGTGATCCCGTGTCCACGGTCGGTCACCTCGCTCGTGCCGTCGCGGTCGAGGGCGTCGTGGTGACGTCGGTCCCCGCCTCCCACGGAGCGGGGGGCCGCACTGCGAGGAGGGGCGCCCGTCAGCTCCAGCTGTTCGCGCCGACCGCGACCGAGTTCCTCAACTACGTCCGCTCGGTCTCGGTGGTGCAGTACGAGGGGCGGTGGCGGTTCGACGCGAACGGCGAGGTCCAGGAGTTCGAGGACCGGCAGGCGTACGAGCGGCGCAAGGTCGGCGAGCGCTTCACCTCGTCGATGCTGGTCGGCTACGCCGCCGCCTTGGGCCTGAGGCCGTTCGACGACGACTTCTACCCGGGGCCCGGCGTGCTCGTCCGCAGCCCGGCTCCCTCCCGTCCCGGTCTGCTCGTCCTCTCGCTCCGGGAGGCGCGGCAGCGGGCGGGGATCGTCCCGGCCGACAGCCCCGTCGAGCCGTGAACGCCGCCGCCGCATCGTCCGGCGGGACCGGGTCGCGGCACCGGCACCGGACAGGCGGCGTCCACTCGCGGGCTGCCGTGGCCGGTCCGGTCCGGTCCGGTGTGCGCCGAGCTGCGTCGGCGCGACGACCCGTCGCACCGCTGCCGGTCCTCACGGCTCAAGCGTGCCGCCGCGAGGGACGATGATGTCGTCATGAGCGAGCCCGGCGACGACCTGCCCCGCTCGCCCTCCGGCCGCGTCCCCCGGTGGGTCCGCGACGAGGCGGCGCGGCGCGGCGCGGCGCCCCGGACGTGGGAGCCGGAGGACCCGCCGGCGTGGCGGGGGACCGACGCGCCCCTCGTGCCCGGGACGACGTCGCGGCCGCCGGCGCCGCCGGTGACCGGTCCGCTCGGCGGTGTCGTGCCCGACGTCCCGTACCGGCCGCCGGCGCGTCCCGCCCAGCAGCCGTGGCCGGCGCAGCGGCGCGCGCCGCGCAACCGTCGCCTCGTGCCGTTCCTCGTGGCGCTGCTGCTCGCGGCGCCGTTCACGCTGCAGGTGTGGCGCTGGGTGGACGCCCACCCGGACCTCGCGTCGATCGGGGAGTCGCTGCTCGCCTCGCCCGACGAGCTGCGGGCGCAGGCCGGCCCGCCGCCCGGGCTGGGCGAGGCGGGCTCGCCGATCGGGGCGCCGCCCGCCGTCGACCCCCTCGGCGGTGCGTACGCGTTCAGCGAGACGCAGACCGTGGCCGGCGAGCAGGTGCCGGTCGCGTGGTCGCCGTGCCGGCCGATCCGCTACGTCGTCACCGGCGCGCCCGAGGGCTTCGCGGCGTCGGTGGCGGGCGTCCTCGCGGAGGTCACGGCCGCCACCGGGCTGGTGTTCGTCGACGGCGGCGCGACGGACGAGCCGGTGACGAGCGAGCGCGACGCGTACCAGCCGGACCGGTACGGGGAGCGGTGGGCACCCGTGCTGCTGGGCTTCGCCGACGAGACGAGCGAGCCGGTGCTCGCCGGCGACGTCGCCGGCGTGGGCGGACCCGCGTGGGTGTCCGGTGACGACGGCGTCCGCGTCTACGTGAGCGGGGCGGTCGTCCTCGACGCCGAGACGCTCGCGGACCCGTCGCTGCCCGACGGCACGCCGTCGTGGCTCTCCACGCTGCGGCACGAGGTCGCGCACGTGGTCGGTCTCGACCACGTCGACGACCCCTCGCAGCTGATGAACCCCGAGATGTCGGCCGCCGTCACGACCTTCCAGGCGGGCGACCGCGCCGGCCTCGCGGCCCTCGGCCGGGGCGTCTGCGCGCCCGATCTCTGACGGGGGGACGGGCGCGTGACCTGCGGGGAATGCCGGGGACACGTCCCGCGTTGTGCCGTACGCTGGACCACGTCGGACCGGGCCTCTGGGGGCGCGGGACGGCGGTTGACAAGTGAACACACCCCTGGGGGTGATCGGTTTCGACGGTGGTCGTCTTTCCAGGAGAAGCGGGTCGAGGATGCACGGTTATCTCGTAAACGCTCCGTGCGACTCATAGGTGCCGATACTCAGCGCACCGACTTCGCCCTCGCCGCCTGAGCGAGCCTCGAAGTCCGTCAGCCTAAGCATGCTCTCGGCTTAGTCACTGGCGTCATCTAGAGAGCCACTGCTGTCCGTCCTCGTCGGTGGGGCGGGCGGGACTTCTAGCCGACTGGGCCCGTCCACGTCTCGTCCGCGTGATCGTGGGGGCCGAGAAACTCTGTAGCGGACTGCACCCGGAGAAGACCTGGTTCCACGTCATCGGACGCGGGTTCGATTCCCGCCACCTCCACTCCCAGCCCACGCTGCACGTCAGCGCGGACACGAAGGCCGTCGCCCCTCCGGGGGCGGCGGCCTTCGTGCTGCCCCGTGCCGTCGGTACGGTGCACCCGTCCGTCCCCGCAGGCCGAAGGAGTCCCGTGCCGTACCTCGCGCCCGGTCAGCGCGCCACCGACCTGTCCGACCTCACCCGCTTGCTGCGCCGGTGGGTGCAGGAGACCTCCGAGGCCACCGTGTCCGGCGGCACCTCGACGCATCCCGCCTACCTCACTGCGCTGGTCGGGGGAGTCGAGTGCGTGCTGGCCGGCGACACGACCCGTGCGGGCGTCGCCGCGTTCCTCGAGCGGATGGACCGGCGCACGAGCCTGTGGGTCGTGCCCAGCCGCACCGGGCGGCCGTGCCGGGTCGCGTTCGGGGAGCCGGCCGAGGTGCTCGACGGGTTCTTCCTCTACACCGAGCAGCCGTACTGGTCGCCGCGGTTGCTCGACGCGCCGCAGCTGGTGGGCGTCCGGCTGCTGCAGGCCGTGGCGGCGCTGCACCGGCGCGGGTCGCAGCACGTGCGCGTGTCGCCGGGCATGAGCCCGTCGGGCGTGTACTGGCGCGTGACGCTGTCGGCCGCGCCGGGCTCGGTCGGCGACGAGAAGCCGTCCCAGCTCAGCTGGTCCAGCGGCTCCGGCGCGGACGTCGTCGGTGTCGACGTCACGGCCGCCACCACGCCCGACGCCCTGGCCGACGCCCTCGTCGCCGCCGTGCCGGCGTTCGGGCGACCGTGGCGCGACTGGACGTACACCGGCTGGTACGCCGAGCTGCTCGCGCTCGTCGAGCGCGAGGGCCGGCTGCCCGTGTCGTTCGCGGACTGGTTCGACAAGGCGCCCGGGTGGGAGATCGGCTGGGGGAGCGGGGTGCGCTTCCCGCCGCCGCCGGTCTGACGACCGCTGGGAGGCGTTCACCCGGGCGAAATGGCGGACGGGCATGGAGCGGGCGCCACGGGCGCGCGCACGCTGGTCCCGCCGCCGGCGACGTCGCCGGCGCGACACCAGGGGGCTCTCATGCACGTCTCGTCCGTCCTGCCCGGCGCCGCGGTCGGTGCTGCTGCCGTCGCCGTCCTCGTCCTCGCCGCCGCGCCGGCGCACGCGGCGGCACCCGGCTCGGTGCCGGTCCCGGGGTGCGGCGTGGTGCTCACCTCCGACGCGCACCTCGCCGACGACCTCACCTGCCCGTCCGGCGACGGTCTGCACCTCGGACCCGGCGTCACGCTCGACCTGCGGGGGCACGTGCTGCGTGGTGCCGGCGGGACGGGTGTCACGGTCGCCGAGGAGGGCGACATGCGTGTCGTCGGCGGCACGATCAGCGGCTGGGGCCGCGGCATCTTCACCGGCAGCGCAGAGGAGTACGGCGAGGTCGCTGGGGCGCTGACGGTCGAGCGGGTCACGCTGCGCGGCAACCGCTCGGCCGTCGTCGGCAGCCCCGACTACGCGGGGTCCTCCAAGGACCTGCTGGTCGACCGCTCGACCCTGGTGGGCAACCGCTACGGCTTCTACAGCCTCGGGGCGACCGCGACCTTCCGGCGCACGACGTTCTCCGCCAACGGCACCGGCGTCGAGGTCGGTCCCAGCCGGGTCGTGCTCGAGGACTCCCGCGTGCAGGGCAACGACGTGGGTCTCGCCTGCGACCGGTCGTCCTGCACGCTGGCGGGCACGACGCTCGTCGCCAACGGCGTTGCCCTGCGCGGCAGCTGGATGACGGACCTGCGGGTCGACGACAGCACCTTCCTGGGGAATGACGTGGGCATCGACGCCACCGACGAGCACGTCTGGACGCGGGTCGACGCCAGCCGCTTCACCGACAACGGCACGGCGGTCGTGGCCAGCACCCAGATGGCGGTCCACGGCAGCACGTTCCGGCGCAACGACGTCGGGTTCACCACGGAGGACGGCGAGTACTGGCAGGCCGACGGCTACAGCGTCCTCGCCGACAACCGGTTCCTCGACGGCGGCGACGGCGTCGTCACCGACGAGGAGATCGACCTGCGCGGCAACTCGGCCGTGGGCAACCGCGGCTGGGGCATCCACGCGCTGCACGCGGTCGACCTGGGCGGCAACACCGCGCGCGGCAACGGCAACGAGCCACAGTGCGTGGGGGTCGTCTGCGGTCCGTGACCCAGGGCGGCGCCGTCGGGTCCCGTCACGGCGGCGACGCGCCCCGCTGCTGCTCCTGCTCGACGAGCGCCTCGCGGTCGCGCAGCCGGGCCAGGCCGGCGAGCGGCTGGGCCATGCGGCGGTTCGGTGCGAGGCGCTCGCGGTTGCGGTCGAGGAACCACCAGTAGCCGGCGCTGTACGGGCAGGCGTCCTCGCCGACGCGGACGTCGGGCCGGTAGCGGCAGCCGCCGCAGTAGTCCGACATCCGGTTGATGTAGGCGCCGCCCGACGCGTACGGCTTGGTCGCCATGAAGCCGCCGTCGGCGTGCTGGCTCATGCCGACGACGTTGGGCGCCATGACCCACTCGTAGCCGTCGACGAAGCACTCGTGGAACCAGTCGGTGAGCTCGGCGGGGTCGTACCCGCGCTGCAGGGCCCAGTTGCCGAGCACCATGAGGCGGGGGATGTGGTGCACCCACGCCATGTCGCGCACCTGCCCGAGGACGTCGGACAGGCAGCGTGCCTCGACGGCGTCGGCGTCGAGGTCGCGGAACCAGTCGGGCAGCGGGGCGTGCGCCGCGAGGGCGTTGGACCGCTTGTAGTCGGGGCCCGTGCGCCAGTAGACGTGCCACACGTAGTCGCGCCAGCCCATGAGCTGGCGGACGTAGCCCTCGACGCTCGCGATCGGCGCACGGCCGGCGCGGTACTCGTCCTCGGCGCGGTCGACCGCCTCGCGCGGGTCGACCAGCCCGAGGTTCATCGCCGCGGACAGCACCGAGTGGGAGAGCCACGGGTCGGCGGCGAGCATCGCGTCCTCGTAGCGGCCGAACGTCGGCAGGCGGTGCTCGACGAAGGTGTCGAGCGCCGCCTCTGCCTCGGCGCGCGTCGCGGCGAAGCGCCGCGGGCCGTCGCGGCCGACGAACGACACGTCCCCGTCGGCCTCCCACCGGTCGAGGTCGCGGCGGACCTCGGCGTCGATCTCGTCCTCCTCCGGCAGCCACGGCGGCGGGACGTCGAGCCGGTCGGTGCGCGGCGGAGGCTCGCGGTTCTCGTGGTCGAAGTTCCACCGGCCGCCCGCGGGCTCCGTGCCGTCCATGAGGACGCCGTGCACGTGCCGCGCGGTCCGGTAGAAGTTCTCCATCAGCAGCCCGCCGCGCTGGTGGCCGGCCCAGCGCTCGAAGTCGGGCCGCGCCGTGACGAAGCCCCGGTGGGGCAGCACCTCCAGCCCCGGCTGCCGCTCGACGAAGGTCAGCGCGCCGCGCGACGTCGGGGCGCAGACGTCGAGCGGCTCGCGCACCCGGGCCAGCGCCTCGCCGTACGTGTCCGCACGGACGACGACGGCCTGGTCGCCCAGCTCGGCGGCACGGTGCCGCAGCGCGGACAGCACGAGGTGCGCCTTCTGGCGGTGGAAGCGGCGGCGACGGAACACCGCGCGTGACTCCACGAGCAGCACGGGCTGCTCCGGGTGGTCGAGGAAGTGCGGCCCGAGCTGGTCGGCGAACAGCCACCGGCGGCGCAGGGCGGTCGGTGCGGCGGTCACCGGACCATCCTGGGTGCCGGACGAGGACGACGCCCGGTCAGACGATGGGGCTGCCGACACGGGACCGCGACCGACGCCCGGGTCAGTCGTCGGACTCGTGGGCGATGCCCTGGAAGGTGGCGTCGACGGTGAAGGTGAGATCTTCCCACCGCTTGTACTCGCCGCCGAGGTGCAGGCCGAGCGACTTCTCGAGGTGTGCACCGACGTCGAGGCTTACGGACGCCGAGCGCTGCCCCTTCATGCCGAAGTGGAACGTGTCGCCGTTCGCGGCTTCACGTGCAAGGCGGAACACGGGATCTGCGGTCGGCCAGATGAGGTCCCGCGGTTGATGTGGTGGGCGTCGGCCCGCACCGGTGATCCGGATGGACAGGTCACCCTTGTCGTCCTTGGTCATCCCGAGCTCAGCGGTGACGTCGTCCGGAGTCGGGGCCTTCCCCCCCGAGCCGTCCGCGCGCCCGCTTGCCCACGCTGCCCTGCCACGCGATCGTCACGTCTCGCGCACCGAGCGACAGCAGGTAGCGCGCCATCTCGATCGAGCGTTCGTGCAGGATTTCGCGGTGGAAGGCGGCGTACGGGAGGTAGTCCCGACGACGCAGGGGGTGGCGGGCGTAGACCTGGTTCACGACGGGCCCGCCCGCCGGGAAGTAGAGGCCGCCCGTGCCGACCAGTCTCTGCGCGTCGCCAAACCCGACCAGGAGGACCTCCGGGCTGTCCTTCCTGCGCCGCGGTGGTGCGGCGACCACGGCCGTCGTCGCCGCGGGGACGTTCCAGAAGCTGATCGTGGCGGCGCTGACGGTCGTCTTCCTCCAGCCTCGTGCCGCGGGAGTGAACCGATCGACGTCGGGCACGATCGCGAGGACCTCACCGAGGTCGTCGCCGGGCGCGACCAACCCGTCGTCGCCGTGCCGCTTCGTGGCAGGCGCGCTGCCTTCTGTCACGATCCCTCCCGGTGTCGGCGTGCGGACAAGTTAGCGCCCCTGCTCGGAGGTTCGGTGTCGACGCGAGGACGAGTCGACGCCGCGCAACGCCCAGGACTGCGAAAGCTCAGCCGTCGCCTCGGGCGAGGCCGGGACATCGAGCGTCGCGCCTGCGGAGGTGAGCCCGTCGACGAGCAGCTGCAGGTACCGGCGGTACGTCTCGGGGTGGTCGGGCGTGTGCCGGGCCACCTCGGTGACCATCCAGAACACCACCACGAGATCGTGGATACCCACGCCGTCGCGCAGGTCGCCCTCTGCCGCAGCGCGCCCGAGGAGGTCCGTGATGGCGTCGCCGATGACGGGGCCCGGCTCCGGCAGCGTGCTCTCGTCGAACGTCAGGGCGATGTCGCGCAGGCCGAGGTTCGCGGCGAGGAGGGCGACGATGCGGTCGAGCAGGAGCACGAGGCCGTCGCGTGCGCGCGTCGTGGCGCGCGCGTCCTCGGCGACCCGCAGCAGCTCGCGGGCGGGCTCCTGCAGCGCGGCGCGGACCAGCTCGTCCTTGTCGGCGAAGCGGTTGTACACGGTCCCGACGCCGACGCCGGCGCGGTGCGCGATCTCGTTGAAGCCGACGGCCAGCCCACGCTCGGCGTACAGGGCCCGGGCGGCCTCGACGATCCGCTCCCGGTTGCGCTGCGCGTCGCGGCGCAGGCCCCGCTCGGCGGCCCCCGCCGCGCCGTCGTCCGTCATGCGCGGCAGGCTACCCCTGATAGGTGCGATCAACTTCACGCGCTCCGGCCGGTGGAAGCGGATGCCGGGCATCAAGTTCGTGACCTAGCATCCCGGTGACCGCCATCGGCCTCGCAGCGCCGCGGTGCCCCCACACGACCCGCAGGAGACCTCGCATGGCAGGACTGCTCTACCGGCTCGGCCGGTCCTCGGCACGGCACCCGTGGCGCGTCGTCGCGGCGTGGCTCGTCGCGCTCCTCGTGGCCGGCGCCGCGTACCTGGGGTTCGGCGGCACGCTGGTGTCGACCGTCAGCATCCCCGGGACCGCCACCGACCGGCTCACCCAGCGGCTCCAGGAGGAGCTGCCGGGCACCAGCGGCGGCACCGGCACCGTCGTCTTCTCCACGGCGGACGGCGAGGCCTTCGACGACGACCAGCGGACGGGCGTCGCGGACGCGGTCGCCGCCGCGACGGAGGTCGAGGGCGTCGAGACGGCCGTCGACCCGTTCGCCACCGAGGCGCAGCGCGAGGAGCAGGCGCAGCAGCTGGCCGCCGGTGCGGAGCAGCTCGAGCAGGGCCGCGCCGAGCTCGAGGCCGGCCAGGAGCGCATCGACGCCGGGCGTGCCGAGCTCGAGGCCGGGCAGGCCCAGCTCGACGCCGCCCGCGCGCAGCTCGACGCGAGCGCCGCGCAGGGTGTGCCCGAGCTGGCGCTCGTCGCCGGCCGCGCCCAGCTCGACGCCCAGCAGGCGCAGCTCGACGCGGGTCTCGCCCAGCTCGAGGCCGGCCAGGCGGAGCTCGACGCCGGCCGGGAGGAGCTCGAGGCGCAGGCGCCGCAGCTCGAGAGCGGGCAGGCGCTGCTCGACATGGCCGCCGAGGTGCGGCAGGTCTCCGAGGACGGGTCCGCGGCGCTCGCCACGGTCGTGTTCGAGGACCCGCAGTTCGACGTCACCCCGGAGACGAAGGACGCGGTCATCGCCGCCGTCGAGGACGCCGCGCCCGAGGGCGTCGAGGTCGCGTTCTCCAACGAGATGGCGTCGGGCGTGCCCGCGCTCGGCGGCGCGTCGGAGGCCGTGGGGGTCGCCGTGGCCGTCGTCGTCCTGCTCGTCATGCTGGGCTCGGTCGTCGCGGCCGGGCTGCCGCTGCTCAACGCGCTCCTGGGCGTGGGCGTCGCCGCCCTCGGCACGCTCGCGTTCTCGAGCGTCGTCGAGATGTCGTCCGTGACGCCCGTCCTCGGGCTCATGCTCGGGCTCGCGGTCGGCATCGACTACTCGCTCTTCCTGCTCAACCGGCACCGTCAGCAGCTGCGGCGCGGCATGCCCGTCGCCGAGTCCATCGGGCTCGCCACGGGGACCTCCGGCAACGCGGTCGTGTTCGCCGGCAGCACCGTGCTCATCGCGCTGCTCGCCCTCAACGTCACCGGCATCCCGTTCCTCGGGCTCATGGGCACCGCCGCCGCGGCCAGCGTGGCCGTCGCTGTGCTGCTCGCCGTGACGCTGACGCCGGCGCTGCTGAGCCTCGCCGGACCGCGCGTCCTGCCGCGGCGCCTGCGCGCCGCCACGGCCCCGGAGCAGCACCCCGTCGTGCGGCCGATGTCGACGCCGCGCGCCGTGCTGTCCCTGCTGCTCGGCGTCGCGGTCCTGCTCGTCGCCGCGCTGCCGGCGGCGTCCATGCGGCTCGGTCTGCCGGACGGGTCGCAGGAGGCCACCGACACGACGCAGTACAGCGCCTACATGACGACCGCCGAGGAGTTCGGCGAGGGGGCGAACGGCCCGCTGCTCGTCGTCGCGGACGTGCCGGCCGGCGTCGCGGAGGACGAGCTGCCGGGCGTCCAGGCCGACCTGGGTGCGGCGCTCATGGCCGAGGACGACGTCCGCGCGGTCGCGCCGATCGGCACGAACGAGGACCGCACGGTGCTCGCGTTCCAGGTGCTGCCCGAGGGCGGCCCCAACGACGCGTCCACCGAGGAGCTCGTACACACGGTCCGCGACATGACCGTCGACGAGCCCGAGGCGACGTTCTCGGTCGCCGGCGTCGCGAGCGCGAACATCGACATCTCCGAGAAGCTCAGCGACGCCCTGCCGGGCTACCTCGCGCTGGTCGTCGGCCTGTCGCTGCTCATCCTCGTCATGGTGTTCCGCTCGATCCTCGTGCCGGTGGTCGCGACCCTCGGGTTCGTGCTGTCGCTGCTCGCGACGTTCGGCGCCGTCACGGCCGTGTTCCAGTGGGGCTGGCTGGGCGACCTGTTCGGCGTGCACGACCCGGGCCCGGTGCTGAGCTTCCTGCCGACGATCGTCATCGGCATCCTGTTCGGCCTGGCGATGGACTACCAGCTGTTCCTCACGTCCGGCGTGCGTGAGGCGTACGCGCACGGTGCGACGGCGCGGCAGGCGGTCGCCGAGGGCGTGCGCGCCGGCCGGGCGGTCGTCACCGCGGCGGCGATCATCATGGTGTCCGTCTTCGCGGGCTTCGTGTTCTCGCACATCGCCGTCATCCGGCCCATGGGCTTCGCGCTCGCGTTCGGCGTGCTCGTCGACGCCTTCGTCGTGCGGATGACGCTCGTGCCGGCGTTCCTGCACCTGGTGGGCGAGAAGGCGTGGTGGCTGCCGCGCTGGCTCGACCGCGTGCTCCCGGACGTCGACGTCGAGGGGGCGAAGCTCGAGCGGGACCACCCCGTGGCGTCCGAGCCCGTCGGCACCCCGGCGGCGTGAGCACGGCCTGAGCGGCGGCCGCGCGCGGGGCTCGTCCTCGCGCGCGGCCGTCGTCACCGGCGAGCCAGCCGGGGACCAGCTCGGCCCGCTCGCGCCGTCGGCCGCCGCGTGGTGACCTGCGTCCGTGCAGGTGCGCCCGGTGACCCCGTCCGTGCTCGTCGACCACCTGGTCGACCGGGTGCTCGCCGGCGACGGTCGGCAGCGGGTGCTGGTCGACGGCGCCGCGCCGCTGGGTGCGGCTGACCTCGCGGACGCGCTGGTGGAGCCGCTGCGCGCCGCGGGCCGCGCCGTGGTGCGCGTGCACGCCGACGACTTCCTGCGGCCCGCGTCGCTGCGGTACGAGCACGGGCGTGAGGACCCCGACGCCTACCTCGAGGACCGCCTCGACGCCGGCGCGCTGGGGCGCGAGGTGCTGGATCCCTTCGCCGCCGAGGGCCGGTACCTGCCGGCGCTGTGGGACGCCGACCGCGACCGCGCCACCCGCGCCCCGTACGCGACCGCGGCCGGCCCGGCGGTGCTCGTGCTCGACGGGGAGCTGCTCCTCGGCCGCTGGTTCGACGCGGAGCTGACGGTGCACCTCACGGCGCGGCCGGCCACCCTCGCGCGCCGCCTCGGGCACGCGCGCGCGTGGCAGCTGCCCGCGTTCGCCCGTTACGAGGACGAGGTGGCGCCGCAGGACGTCGCCGACGTCGTGGTGCGCGTCGACGACCCGCGGCACCCGGCGCTCGTCGTCCGCTGACGCGCCCGCTCGCGGCGTGTCGCACGCGTGCAGCGGCGTGTCGGGCGGGGCGCGGAGATCGTCCGGCGGGCGTACGCACGGTGGGCGCACACCGTGCGCACGCCGTCGGGAAGGAGTGGGGTCCGGCGCCGACACGCCTGCGTGCCGGCGCGTGCCGGCATCGCTCCGCTGCGGTGCCGACGCCGCCGCGCCACCTCGGAGGCCCGCCGGTGGCCGCTCGGCGCGCGCGACGTGGTCGGCCGCCCGGTCGGTGCAGGGCGGCCGACGACGTGACGCGGCGCGTGGCGACGTCGTCGGGCCGGGGCGGCCGACGTCACGACGGGCGCGGGCGCGGCCTCGACCTCCGCGAGCTCGCGGTCGAGCGCCGCCAGCTGCTCGGCCTCGGACGCCCGCTCGTCCGCGGGGTGCTGGCGCCCGCGGCGGGTCGCGTGCGCGAGGTCGCGGCGTCGCTCGGTGCGCAGGTGGAGCCGGGCAGCGTGCTCGTCGTGCTGGAGGACGTGGGCACGGGCGCGGGGGAGGAGGACGGCGACGCCGGCGACCTCGACGAGGACGCCGCATGAGGCGCACCGGACGGCCGTCCAGCCCGGTGTGAGCGAGTCGTCAGCGGCGCCGGGGCGGTGATAGGGCACACTGGACCCGGCGCCGCCCCGGCCGAAGTCCTCGGGAGCGCGCCCGCGTCCCGGCCTCGTGGTGCTGGCGGACGCCCCCACGAACCGCCGCGAAAGGCGACCCACTGTGCCCAGCTTCTCCTCCCTCGGCCTGCCCGAGGTCCTCTCCCGCTCCCTCGCCGCCCGCGGCGTGACGGAGCCGTTCCCCATCCAGGCGGCGACGCTGCCCGACACGCTCGCCGGCCGCGACGTCCTCGGCCGCGGCCGCACGGGCTCCGGCAAGACGCTCGCGTTCAGCCTGCCGCTCGTCGCGCGGCTCGCCGGCCTCGTGCCCGGCACGACCGCCGTGCGCCGCGCCCCGTCGCGCCCGACCGGTCTCGTCCTCGCGCCGACCCGCGAGCTCGCGTCGCAGATCGCCGCGACGCTCGAGCCGCTCGCGAAGGCCGCCGGCCTCACGGTCACGACGATCTTCGGCGGCGTGTCGCAGCGTCCGCAGGAGTCGGCCCTCAAGGGCTGCGTCGACATCGTCGTCGCGTGCCCCGGCCGCCTCGAGGACCTCATGGGCCAGCGGATCATCTCGCTCGCCGACGTCCGCATCACCGTGCTCGACGAGGCCGACCACATGGCCGACCTCGGCTTCCTGCCGGGCGTGCGCCGCATCATGTCGGCGACGCCGGCCAACGGCCAGCGCATGCTGTTCTCCGCGACGCTGGACAACGGCGTCGACAAGATCGTCGCCGCGTTCCTCAAGGACCCGCTGCGCCACTCGGTCGACTCGGCCTCGTCGCCCGTCAGCACCATGACGCACCACGTGTTCACGGTCGACGGCGCGGACACCAAGAAGGACGTCATCCGGCACCTCGCGTCCGGCACCGGGCGCCGCGTGCTCTTCATGCGCACCAAGCACCAGGCCAAGAAGCTCGCCAAGCAGCTGACGGCGACCGGCGTGCCGGCCGTCGACCTGCACGGCAACCTCAGCCAGGGCGCGCGCGAGCGCAACCTCGAGGCGTTCTCGTCCGGCGAGGTGCGTGTGCTCGTCGCGACCGACATCGCGGCGCGCGGCATCCACGTGGACGACGTCGAGCTCGTCGTGCACGTCGACCCGCCGGCCGAGCACAAGGCGTACCTGCACCGCTCCGGCCGCACCGCGCGCGCCGGGTCGGGCGGCACGGTCGCCACGCTCGTGCTCCCGGAGCAGCAGGCCGAGGTCCGTGCGATGACGCGGCAGGCGGGCATCACCGTCACGCCGCGGCCCGTGCGCGCCGGCGACCCGGTGCTCGTGCAGCTCGTCGGCGGGCCGATGGCGCCCGTCGTGGCGACGGAGGTCCCCGAGCCGGGCCGCACGAACGGCGGCGGCCGTGCGAAGGCGCAGCCGCAGGGCCGGTCGGGCGGGCGCCCGTCGGGCGGCGGCCAGGGCGGCGGCGGTCAGGCCGGCGG
>NZ_JBFTEP010000042.1:0-28537 GCF_047229365.1 Cellulomonas pasadenensis
GAGTCTCGTGGGCTCGGAGATGTGTATTAGAGACTGGCGCCGGCCTGCTCACGGTCGCGGCGCCCGACGGCGTCGCCGGCTGGTGGACCGGGCTCGTCGAGCCGGCCCTGCGCGCCCTGGCCCAGCGGACGGTGGTCGAGCGCCCCGGTGTCGACGCGTACGCGACCCTCGCTGCCGCCGCGCTCGGCGCGCTGCGCGCCCACACGGCGCAGGAGCCGCCGGCCGGCGCGCCCGTCGTGCTCGTGCTGCCCGCGCCGGGGGAGGCGCGGCCGCTCGTCGTGCACGCGCTCGCGGCGGCCCTCGTCGGCGGCGGCGTCGACGCCCGGCTCGTCGGCGGGCCGGTCTCGACCCGGCACGCGGGGGAGCTGGCGGTGATGACGCGTGCCCGTGCGGTCGTCACGGTGTCCGAGCGCACGGCGCCCGACCTGTCCGTCGTGGCGCGGCTCGCGCAGGAGCGTCCCGACCTGCCGCAGTACGTGATGGTGGGCGACGCCGCCGCGGACCGGGTGCCGCTCGACCGCTCGGTCCACCGGGCGCGCACGTTCGTGGGGCTGCTGCACGAGGCGCTCGCCGCGGTCGGCGAGTCGTCATCGCTGTGACCAGGGTGACCGTCCAGTAACGTCGACGCACCCGAACGCGTGATCGCATTTCGCGCGCGGAGCGCCAAGCGGGAGGAAACGGTGCGGTGACCGTTCCACCGGGTCCGTCCAGGGCTAACGTGACGCACCGTTGACGCCGATACGCCGTGAGGGTGACCGGCCCGCGCGAGGAGGATCCACATGGCAGGAGTCGTGGTGTGCCACGGCTCGGCGACCGTCAGGGAACGGCTCGTCGTGACGTCGATCGGGGTGCCGTCCCTCGCGCCGGTGCGGGCGGCGGCCACGGCCGACGAGCTCGTCGCGCTCGCCCGGCGGATCGCCCCCACGGTGGTCCTGCTCGACGCGCACCTGCCGGGTGCGGGGCCGGCCGAGGCGATCCGTCGCCTGCGCGCCGTCGCGCCCGCCGCGGCGGTGGTGCTGCTCGCCGGCCCGGAGGACGGGGAGGCGCTCGACCGTGCGCTCGCCCTCGGTGCCCGCGGCTTCCTCGCGCCCGACGTCGGCCGGGCCGAGCTCGCGGCCGTCGCCGCGCACGTCCAGGCCAGCCCCGCCCCGACCGGTGCCCCGGCGCCCGTCGGCGCCGGTGCGGGCGCCGGGCCGCACGCGGTGCCCCCGCTGCAGGAGGCGCACGCCGCCCGGGTCGAGGCCCCCGTCGGCCCGCGCGCGGTCGAGGGTGCGCCCGTGCTCACCAAGCGGGAGATCGAGGTGCTCGTCGGCATGAGCCACGGGCGCTCCAACGCGCAGATCGGCCAGGAGCTGTTCCTGTCCGAGGACACCGTGAAGACGCACGCGCGGCGCCTGTTCCGCAAGCTCGGCGCGTCCGACCGCGCCCAGGCGGTCGCCATCGGCCTGCGCCGCGGCATCATCGACTGACCTGCCCGGACGCCGCCGCGCGCGGCCGCCCGTCCCACGGACCGGCACGGACCTCGTCCGTGCCGGTCCGCGTGCGTCACGGGTTCGGCGTCGGGGGTCCGGACGACCCCCGCGGGGCCGTATCCTGGCCCGATGACGGAGCTGGCACCCGGCGCCCCGGCCGACCCGTTCGCCCGCATCGGGCTCACCTACGACGACGTCCTCCTCCTCCCCGGAGAGACGGACGTGATCCCCAGCGAGGTCGACACGACCTCGCGGCTCACGCGCGAGATCTCGGTCCGCGTGCCGCTGGTCTCCGCGGCGATGGACACCGTGACCGAGGCGCGCATGGCGATCGCCATGGCGCGGCAGGGCGGTGTCGGCATCGTGCACCGCAACCTCTCCATCGCGGACCAGGCCCACCACGTCGACCGCGTGAAGCGCAGCGAGTCCGGCATGATCACCGACCCGGTGACGGTCTCGCCCGACGCGACGCTCGCCGAGCTGGACCGGCTGTGCGGCACCTACCGCGTGTCGGGCCTGCCCGTGGTCGACGACCAGGAGCGGCTGCTCGGCATCATCACCAACCGCGACCTGCGGTTCGTGCCCGCCGGCGAGTTCGAGACGCGGCGCGTCCGCGACGTCATGACGTCGATGCCGCTGGTGACCGCCCCCGTGGGCATCGCCCGCGACGACGCCGCGGCGCTGCTCGCCAAGCACAAGGTCGAGAAGCTCCCGCTCGTCGACCCGGCCGGCAAGCTCGCGGGCCTCATCACCGTCAAGGACTTCGTGAAGTCCGAGCAGTACCCGCACGCCACCAAGGACGCCGACGGCCGCCTCGTCGTCGGCGCCGCGATCGGGTTCTTCGGCGACGCGTGGGAGCGGGCGACCGCCCTCGTCGAGGCGGGCGTCGACGTGCTGGTCGTGGACACCGCGAACGGCCACGCCCGGCTCATGCTCGACATGGTGCGCCGCCTGAAGTCGGACCCCGGCACGGCGCACGTGCAGGTCGTCGGCGGCAACGTCGCGACGCGCGAGGGCGCCCAGGCGCTCGTCGACGCGGGTGCGGACGCGGTCAAGGTGGGCGTCGGCCCCGGCTCGATCTGCACCACGCGCGTCGTCGCCGGCGTGGGCGTCCCGCAGGTGACGGCGATCCACGACGCGGCGCAGGTGTGCCGCCCCGCGGGCGTGCCGGTCATCGGCGACGGCGGCCTGCAGTACTCGGGCGACATCGCGAAGGCGCTCGTCGCCGGTGCGGACACCGTCATGCTCGGCTCCCTGCTCGCGGGCTGCGACGAGTCGCCCGGCGACCTGGTCTTCGTCAACGGCAAGCAGTACAAGCACTACCGCGGCATGGGCTCGCTCGGTGCGATGGCGTCCCGAGGGCGCGTCTCCTACTCGAAGGACCGCTACTTCCAGGCCGACGTGACGACGGACGAGAAGATCGTGCCCGAGGGCATCGAGGGGCAGGTGCCGTACCGCGGCCCCCTGTCCGCGGTCGCGCACCAGCTCGTCGGCGGGCTGCACCAGTCGATGTTCTACGTCGGCGCGCACACGGTGCCGCAGCTGCAGGAGCGCGGGAAGTTCATCCGCATCACGCCGGCGGGGCTCAAGGAGTCCCACCCGCACGACATCCAGATGACCGTCGAGGCCCCGAACTACACGGGCCGCTGACGCGTCGCGGCACCACCCGCCGGCCCGCGCCGCCGGTCCGCCGGGCACCCGCCCGCGCGGGCGGCGGCGCGGGCCGGTGCGCGTGCGCCGGTAGGCTCGGGGGGTGAGCAGCGACATCGAGATCGGGCGCGGCAAGCGCGGCCGGCGGGCCTACTCCTTCGACGACATCGCGGTGGTGCCCTCGCGCCGCACGCGTGACCCGGAGGAGGTCTCCGTCGGCTGGCAGATCGACGCGTACCACTTCGACCTGCCCGTCCTGGCGGCGCCGATGGACTCCGTCGTGAGCCCCGCGACCGCCGTGGCCCTCGGCAAGGCCGGCGGCGTGGGCGTCCTCGACCTCGAGGGGCTGTGGACGCGGTACGAGGACCCGACGCCGCTGCTCGAGGAGATCGCGGCGCTGGACGCCGCGCGGGCGACCCTCCGGATGCAGGAGATCTACGGCGAGCCGATCAAGCCGGAGCTGATCCGCGCGCGCATCCAGGAGGTGCGCGACGCCGGCGTGACGGTCGCGGGCGCCCTGAGCCCGCAGCGGACGCAGGAGCACTGGCGCACGGTCGTCGACGCGGGTGTCGACCTGTTCGTCATCCGCGGCACCACGGTGTCGGCGGAGCACGTGTCGGGGCGTGCGGAGCCGCTCAACCTCAAGCGCTTCATCTACGAGCTCGACGTGCCCGTCATCGTCGGCGGCGCGTCGACGTACACGGCTGCGCTGCACCTCATGCGCACGGGCGCGGCCGGCGTGCTCGTCGGCTTCGGCGGGGGAGCGGCGCACACCACCCGGCTGTCGCTGGGCATCCACGCCCCCATGGCGACGGCGGTCGCGGACGTCGCCGCCGCACGCCGCGACTACCTCGACGAGTCGGGCGGCCGGTACGTGCACGTCATCGCCGACGGCGGCGTCGGGCGCTCGGGCGACCTGGTCAAGGCGATGGCGTGCGGCGCGGACGCCGTGATGCTGGGGGCCGCCCTGGCCCGCGCCGAGGAGGCCCCCGGCCGCGGCTACCACTGGGGTCCGGAGGCGCACCACCCGGAGCTGCCGCGCGGCGAGCGCGTGCACGTCGGCACCGCGGGCTCGCTCGAGCAGATCCTCTTCGGTCCGGGGCACACGGCGGACGGCACGCTCAACCTCATCGGTGCCCTGCGCCGCGCGATGGCGACGACCGGCTACAGCGACCTCAAGGAGCTGCAGCGCATCGAGGTCGTCGTCTCGCCGTACCAGCCGCACTGACGCGCCGCACCGGCGCACCGCACCGAACCAGCACCGGCGCACCGCACCGAAGCAGCACCGACGCACCGCACCGGCGCCGCACGACCGAGGGCGGCCACCCGCAGGGGTGGCCGCCCTCGGCGCGTCCGGGGCCGCCGGTGGCGGACTCAGGGCACGGGGTGCGTCAGCGGCTCCTCGGCGCGCACCACGGTGCGTGCGTCGTCGGCGTCCCGCGCCGCGCCGCCGTGGTGGCGACCCAGCGGCAGCACGAGCGGCGAGCCCGCGACCGGGTCGGGGACGACGCGCGACTCCATGCCGAAGACGTCGCGGACCATCTCCTCCGTGACGACGTCGGCGGGGTCGCCCTGCGCGTAGAGCCGCCCGGCGCGCACGGCGACGAGGTGGTCGGCGTAGCGCGCCGCGAGGTTGAGGTCGTGCAGCACCATGACGACGGTCGTCCCGCGCTGCCGGTTGAGGTCGGTGAGCAGGTCGAGCACCTCGACCTGGTGGGCGACGTCGAGGAACGTCGTCGGCTCGTCGAGCAGCAGCACGTCGGTGCGCTGCGCGAGGGCCATGGCGATCCACACGCGCTGCCGCTGGCCGCCCGACAGCTCGTCGACGGGCCGGTCCGCGAGCTCGAGCGTGTCGGTGGCGCGCAGAGCCTCCTCGACGATCGCGTCGTCCTCGGCCGTCCAGCGCCGCAGCCAGCCCTGGTGCGGGTAGCGGCCGCGGCCGACGAGGTCGGCGACGGCGATGCCCTCGGGCGCGACGGGCGTCTGGGGCAGGAGGCCGAGCACGGTGGCGACCTCACGCGACGGCACGTCGGTGATCGGGATGCCGTCCAGCAGGACGCGCCCGGACCGGGTGCGCAGCAGGCGTGCCATCGCGCGCAGCAGCGTCGACTTCCCGCACGCGTTCGCACCGACGACGATGGTGACCTTGCCGGGCGGCACCGCGAGCGACAGGTCGTGCACGACGACGCGGTCGTCGTAGCCGATGGTCGCCTGCTCGACGGCGAGCGTGTGCGTGCCCGGCTGCGGGCTGGGGCGGGTGCTCACAGGGTGCCTCCGGAGCGGTTGGACCTGGCCAGCAGCCAGAGCAGGTAGGGCGCCCCGACGACGCCGGTGACGACGCCGACGGGGAAGCGGGTGCCGACGAGGTGCTGCCCGGCCAGGTCCGCGACCAGGACGAGCAGCGCGCCCACCAGCGCGGCGGGCACGAGCAGGGAGCCGGTGCCGCGCACCAGGCGGTGCGCGAGCGGGCCGGACAGGAAGGCGACGAACGCGATCGGCCCCGTGGACGCCGTGGCGGCGGAGATGAGGCCGACGGCCACGACGATGAGCCCGAGACGTGCGCGGTCGGGCCGGACGCCGAGGCCGGCGGCGAGCTCGTCGCCGAGCTGGAGCGCCGCCAGGCGGCGCGCGAGGACGACGGCGACGGGGGCGAGCACGAGCACCGGGACGGCCAGCTGCGGCACGCCGTCCCAGAAGGCGCTGTTGAGGCTGCCGCTGAGCCAGCGCAGCGCGTCGGCGACGTCGTACACGTTCGCGCGCGTGAGCGCGTAGGACACGACGGACTGCAGCATGGCGCCCACGCCGATGCCGACGAGCACGAACCGTGCGCCGTGCACGCCCCGCCGCCACGCGAGCGCGTAGATCGCGGCGGCGACGCCGACGCCCGCGACGACGGACACGACGGGCACCGCGGCGCCGGCCAGGCCGACCGACGTGATGGACAGGACGGCCGCGGCGCTCGAGCCCGCGGTGATGCCGATGATGTCGGGGCTCGCCAGCGGGTTGCGGAGCATGGTCTGGAAGATCACGCCGCCGATGCCGAACGCGACCCCGGCGAGCGCGCCGGTGAGCACGCGCGGGAGCCGCAGCCGGCCGACGGTGAAGGACGCGCCCGGCACGTCCTGGCCGGTCAGCACGCGGAGCACGTCGCCGAGCGGGTGGACGCGCTCGCCGACGACGAGCGAGACGACCGCCACGGCGAGCGTCGCGACGGCGAGGACGGCGACGACGGTCCACCAGTGCCGGGCACGGCGGCGGCGCCCCGGCGCGACGACGGATCCGGCGGGTGCGGCGCCGCGCACGGCGGTGGCGCTCACAGCTCGCGGACCTTCGTGCGGCGGACGATCGCGATGAGCACGGGCGCGCCCAGCAGCGCGGTCATGATGCCGACCTCCAGCTCCTGGGGCCGGGCCACGACCCGGCCGAGCACGTCGGCGCCCACGAGCAGGATGCCCCCGAACGCGGCGGCGTAGGGCAGGACCCAGCGGTGCGAGGGCCCGGTGAAGCCGCGCGCGAGGTGCGGCATGACGAGCCCGACGAAGGCGATGGGCCCGGCGACCGCGACGGCCGCGCCGGACAGCAGCACGGCGGCGAGCGCGCCGAGCGCGCGGACCGTGCCGGTGTGCTGCCCGAGGCCGGTCGCCAGGTCGTCGCCGAGCGCGAGCGCGTCGAGGCCGCGGGCGACCGCGACGGCGAGCACCCCGCCGACGACGAGGAACGGCAGGATCGTGAGGATGGTCGGCACGTCGGCGCGGCCGAGCGACCCCACCTGCCAGAACCGGAACGTGTTGAGCACGTCGGTGCGGGTGAGCAGGACCATGCTGATCAGCGACGACGCAGCGGCCGTCACGGCCGCGCCCGCGAGGGCGAGCTTGAGCGGCGTCGCCCCGCCCCGTCCGGCCGAGCCGACCGCGTACACGAGCGCCATGGTGGCGCCGGCGCCCGCGAAGGCGACCCACACGTAGCCGGTGAGCGTCGACAGACCGAACCACGCGATGCCGGCGACGACGAACAGCGAGGCGCCGAAGCTGACACCGAGGATGCCCGGGTCGGCGAGCGGGTTGCGCGTGAGGCCCTGCATGACCGCCCCGGCGAGCCCGAGGGCGGCGCCGACCAGGAGGCCGAGGACGGTGCGGGGTACGCGGGACGCGACGGCGGCCTGCGCGATGTCGTCCGGGGCGGGGTGCAGCAGGCCCGCGACGACGTCGGACCAGCCGACGACGCGCGAGCCGAACGAGACCGACAGGACGCACACGACGACGAGCGCGACGAGGCACACGACGAGCCCGACGACGCGTCGTCGTGGGGGTGGTGGTCACCGGAGGAGGTGTCCTGTCACTTCACGTTCTGCGCGGCGGCCTGGAGCAGGTCCAGGTAGTCGTCGAGCGCCCACGGGATCGACAGGACCGTCGGGCCGGAGGTGGCGGAGGCCAGCGGCGTGTTGTCGGGAAGGACGACGACGGCGCCGTTCGCGATCGCCGGCAGCTTGCCCAGCAGCGGGTCGGCCTGCAGGGTCGCGAGCAGGTTCTCGTCGCCGTAGGTGACGAAGATGTCCGCGTCGGCGACCTGGTCGATCTGCTCGGCGGCGAGGTCGACGTAGAACAGGCCGTCGTCCTCGAACGCCTCGACGCTCGCCGGCAGGGTCATGCCGAGGTCGGAGAGCAGCTGGACGCGGGCGTCGACCTTGGTGTAGATGCCCACCGACGACAGGTCGGTCGGGTCGAGGTAGGCGTACGCGACGGACTTGCCCGCGACGTCGGGGCGCTCGCCCAGCGCGTCCTCGATCTGCTGCTCGACCTCGTCGATCTTCTCCTGGGCCTCGTCCTCGAGCCCGAGCGCGCGGCCGTTGGTCAGCGCCATGTCCCGCCAGTTGGTCCCCCACGCGATCTCGGGGAAGGACACGGTCGGCGCGATCTCCGACAGCGTGGTCCAGTCGTCCTCCGACAGGCCGGAGTAGGCGGCGAGCACGACGTCGGGCGCGGTGTTCGCCACGGCCTCGTAGTCGATGCCGTCGGTCTCGTCGAAGAGCTCGGGCAGGGCGTCGCCCGTGCCGCCGAGCTCCTCGAGGGCCTCGTACGTCCACGGGTGGATGCCGTCGCCGTCGTCGTCGCCGAACGTCTGCGCGGCCATGCCGACCGGCACGACGCCGAGCGCCAGCGGGACGTCGTGGTTGCCCCACGCGACGGTGGCCACGGCCTCGGGCTGCGTCTCGATCGTGGTCTCGCCGAAGGTGTTCTCGAGCGTGACGGGGAAGGCGCCGTCGCCGGCGGCGGTGGACGACGTGGCGTCCGAGCCGCCCTCGGGCGTGCCCGTGGCGCAGGCGGCGAGCAGGAGGGTCACGGCGGCGCCGGCGACGAGGGGTCGCAGGGCGCGGCGGGTGGGCGCAGTGCGCATGGTGTCCTTCGCAGGGGGAGTCGGCGGGGAGGCCGTCTGGCGGCGGTCCGGACCGCCGTAGGTGAGGCTTACC
Source organism: Cellulomonas pasadenensis (assembly GCF_047229365.1). Classification (NCBI taxonomy): domain Bacteria; kingdom Bacillati; phylum Actinomycetota; class Actinomycetes; order Micrococcales; family Cellulomonadaceae; genus Cellulomonas; species Cellulomonas pasadenensis. Next base: position 8,590 of record NZ_JBFTEP010000042.1, read on the forward strand.
TTACGGCACCGCCTCGGCGGTGGCGTACACCCGTCCATCGGCCATCGCGCGGATGCCCGATCGTGCCCGGATGTCGACCGACGGCCTGGCTCATAGGTGGCGATGGGGCTCGCTGTCGGTCACTCACGGCGAAGCGGCGGTCCGTTCACCCCCGGATCTGTGGGAGTCGCTTGACGGTCGGACACGCACAGGGACATGCTGAGCGACGACGCACCGTGACGTCCGTCACGGTGCCCCGCAGGACGACGACGTCCGCCGGTCGTGCGCCGTGGCGCGACCGCCGCGACGGGGTCGCCCGCGAGCCGCTCGAGGAGAACGATGAAGGTCTTCCGGTTCTACGCCCCCGGCGACGTGCGCCTGGAGGAGGCCGACGAGCCGCACGCCGGCCCGGGCGAGGTGCGGATCCGTGTGCGGGCGTGCTCCATGTGCGGCACGGACGTCAAGATCTCGACCTCCGGCCACCAGCGCATCGTGCCGCCGCGCGTGATGGGTCACGAGATCGCCGGTGAGGTGGACGAGGTCGGCGACGGCGTCGACGGCTGGGCGGCGGGCGACCGCGTCCAGGTCATCGCCGCGATCCCGTGCGGGCGCTGCGACTGGTGCCGCGCCGGCGTGATGACCATCTGCCCGAACCAGGTCTCGATGGGCTACGACTTCGACGGCGGGTTCGCCGCGCACATGGTCGTGCCCGCCGCGGTGCTGGCCGTCGACGGCCTCAACCGCGTCCCCGAGGGCGTGGGGTTCGCCGAGGCCTCGGTCGCGGAGCCGTTCGCGTGCGCCATCAACGCGCAGGAGCTCGCCGACGTGCACGACGGCGACGTCGTGGTCGTCGTCGGGTCCGGCCCCATCGGCTGCCTGCACGTGCGCCTCGCGCGGGCGCGGGGCGCGTCGGCCGTCTACCTCGTCGAGCTCAGCCGCGAGCGCCTCGACCTCGCCGCCGAGCTCGTCAAGCCGGACGCCGCGGTCTGCGCGTCGGAGGTGGACGCGGTCGACGCCGTGCTGGAGCTGACCGGAGGCCGGGGCGCCGACGTCGTCATCACCGCCGCCGCGTCCGGCGCCGCGCAGGAGCAGGCGCTGCGCATGGTCGCGCCGCGCGGCCGGATCAGCTTCTTCGGCGGCCTCCCCAAGGACCGCCCCACGATCACGCTCGACTCCAACGTCGTGCACTACAAGGAGCTGACGATCGTCGGCGCCAACGGGTCGAGCCCCGACCACAACAAGCAGGCGCTCGGCCTCATCGCCGACGGCAGCGTGCCCGTGCACGACCTCATCACCCACCGGCTCCCGCTCGAGCGCGTCGTCGAGGGCATCGACGTCGTCCGCTCCGGCGCGGGCATCAAGGTCACCATCGAGCCCTGACCCGGCACCGCAGCACCAGCGCACCGCCTGCACGACCCGCGCCGCCCGGACCGTCCCGCAGGACACCGCCGGGCGGCGCGCCCCCCAGATCAACGACGATCGACCAGCGGAGTGTGACCGGCCATGACGACCACCGCAGCCGCACCGACCCTCGGCCGAGGACGGACCGCCCAGGTCCGCCTCCAGCGGTTCGGCGCCTTCCTCACCGGCATGATCATGCCGAACCTGCCCGCGTTCCTCGCGTGGGGCCTCATCACCGCCCTCTTCATCGACGTCGGGTGGCTGCCCAACGGCGTCCTCGGCGGCTTCGGCGACGCCGGCCAGGCGGGCGCGTGGCAGGGGGCCGCCACCCGCCTCGTCGAGGCGGAGGACGGCACGACGTTCCAGCAGTACCTGGGCCTCGTCGGCCCGATGGTGACCTACCTGCTGCCGCTGCTCATCGCGAACGCCGGCGGCCGCATCGTGCACGGCGAGCGTGGCGGCGTCGTCGCGACGATCGCGACGCTCGGCATCATCGTCGGGAGCACGGTGCCGATGTTCCTCGGCGCGATGATCGTGGGGCCGCTGGCCGCGTACGTGATGAAGCGGGTCGACGCGCTGTGGGACGGCAGGATCCGGCCCGGCTTCGAGATGCTCGTCAACATGTTCTCGGCGGCGATCGTCGGGGCGGCGATGTCGGTCGCGGCGTTCTTCGGCATCGCGCCGGTGGTCTCGCAGATCAGCGCGTGGCTCGGCGACCTGGTCGCCTGGCTCGCCGAGAACAGCCTGCTGCCGCTCATGAGCGTGATCGTCGAGCCGGCCAAGGTCCTGTTCCTCAACAACGCGATCGGCAACGGCGTGCTCGTCCCGCTCGGCGCGCAGCAGGTGGTCGACGACGGCAAGTCGCTGCTCTTCCTCGTGGAGGCCAACCCCGGCCCGGGTCTCGGCATCCTGCTCGCGTACACGCTCCTGGGCGTCGGCGCGGCGCGCTCCACGGCGCCCGGTGCGATCGTCGTGCAGTTCTTCGGCGGCATCCACGAGGTCTACTTCCCGTTCGTGCTGATGAAGCCGGCGCTCATCGTCGCCGCGATCGCCGGCGGTGCCACCGGCATCGCGACGAACGTGGTGTTCGGCAGCGGCCTCGTGGGACCGGCGGCACCGGGCAGCATCTTCGCGGTGTACGCGCAGACGGCGCGGGACAGCTACCTCGGCGTGACGCTGTCGGTGCTGCTGTCGGCCGCGGTGTCGTTCCTGGTCGCGGCGGTGATCCTGCGGGCCACGCGCAAGCGCGACCTCGCGGCGGGGGAGAGCGGCGACCTGGCCGCCGCCGTCGCGGCGACCGAGGCCAACAAGGGGCGCAGCAGCGCGGCGCTCGGGGCGCTCGCGACCGGTGCCGCCGGGGCGGCCGGTACCGGCGGCGCGGTCGCCGACGGGGACGCGACGGCGGCGCCCGTGCGGCTGGTCGTGTTCGCGTGCGACGCCGGCATGGGCTCCAGCGCCATGGGTGCGGCCGTGCTGCGCGACAAGCTGCGCAAGGCCGGGTTCGGCGACGTCCAGGTGGTCAACAAGGCGGTCGCGAACCTCGACGACTCCGCCGACCTCGTCATCAGCCAGCGCGAGCTCACCGAGCGCGCGCGGCTGAAGGCGCCGACGACGCGGCACCTGTCGGTGGACAACTTCATGAGCAGCCCGGTGTACGACCAGGTCGTCCAGGAGGTCGCGGCGACGCGCTCGGGCACGACCGCGGGAGCCGGGGCGGTGGACGCGTGAGCGACGTCCTGAGCGCCGCGACCTGCCGGGCCGACGGTCGTGCGACCACGTACGAGGACGCGATCCGCGAGGCGGGCGCGCTGCTCGTGGACGCGGGCGCGGTGACGCCCGCGTACGTCGACGGGATGCTCGCGCGCGAGCGGACCATGACGACGTACATGGGGAACGGCCTGGCGATCCCGCACGGGACCCTCGAGTCGACGGGCGAGATCCGCCGGTCGGCCGTGTCGGTGGTGCGCTACCCGCACGCCGTCGACTGGAAGGGGTCGCCGGTCCGGGTCGTCATCGGCATCGCGGGCGCGGACGGCGAGCACCTGGAGGTGCTGTCGCGGATCGCCCTCGTGTTCGCCGACGAGGAGCAGGCGGCGCGCGTCGCCGGCGCCGAGACCGTCGACGAGCTCATGGCCGTGCTCGGGCAGGTCAACGCCTGACCCGCCAAGGCGCGGCCCGGCTCCGCCCACGGGTGGTGCCGGGCCGCGCGCTGTCCGGAGCGGATCGCGGAGCCCTGTCCGTAACCACACACTCGGACATCTGACCATGTCTGGTTGTGTCCGAACATGCTTGACACGCGCGTCGAACCGGCGCACCCTGGACGACAGGGACGCCCGGGGAGGGCGCCACGGGACGACGGAGTCGATGTGTACGCACCCGAGCGACACCAGCAGATCCTCACGCGGGCCCGCGCCGACGGCCGCGTGGACGTCACGCGGCTCGCGGCCGAGCTCGACGTCACCCCCGAGACCATCCGCCGCGACCTCACCGCCCTCGAGCGGCACGGCCTCGTGCGGCGCGTGCACGGCGGCGCGATCCCCGTCGAGCGGCTCGGCTTCGAGCCCGGGCTGGCGGACCGGGAGGGCCTGCTGGCGGGGGAGAAGGAGCGCATCGCCAAGGCCGCGCTCGACGAGCTGCCCGACGGCGGCTCCGTCATCCTCGACGCCGGCACCACGACCGTGCGCCTCGCCGAGCTCCTGCCGACCGACCGCGAGCTCACCGTCGTGACGCACGCGCTGCCCGTCGCCACCGTGCTCGCCACGCGGCCCGGCACGACGCTCCACCTCGTCGGCGGCACGGTCCGTGGCCGCACGCTGGCCGCCGTCGGGTCGTGGGCGCTGCGCGACCTGGCCGAGATCCACGTCGACGTCGTCTTCCTCGGCGCGAACGGCATCACCGCCGAGCACGGCGTCACGACGCCCGACCTCGCGGAGGCCGCCGTCAAGCGCGCGCTCGTCGCCGCCGCCCGCCGCACCGTGGTGCTCGCCGACCACACCAAGGTCGGCCGCGTCGACCTCGCGCGCGTGGCCGGCCTCGACGACGTCGACACGCTGATCACCGACAGCGCCGTCGAGCCCGAGCTGGCCGACGAGATCGAGCAGGCCGGCACGCGGGTGGTGCGCGCGTGATCGTCACCGTCACCCCGAACCCGAGCGTCGACCGGGCGCTCGACGTCGACCGGCTCGACGTCGGCGAGGTCAACCGTGCGCACACGACGCACGTGCACCCCGGCGGCAAGGGCATCAACGTCGCCCGCGCGCTCGCCCGGCACGGCGTCGGCGCGCTCGCCGTGGTCCCGACGGGCGGCCCCGACGGCACGCGCCTGACCGAGCTGCTCGCCGAGCACGGGGTCGCCGCGGTGCCCGTGCCCGTCGCCGGCGACACGCGCACCAACATCACGCTCGTCGAGGCCGACGGCACGACCACCAAGGTCAACGCCCCCGGCCCCCACCTGGCCGACGGCGAGGTCGACGCGCTGCTCGCCGCGGTCGAGAACCAGCTCGTCGCCGGCCCCGCCGCCGTCGTGGCCGCGGGCTCGCTGCCCGCCGGCGCGGGGGACGCGTTCTTCGTGCGGCTCGGCGCCCTCGCCAACCGCTACCAGGTGCCGTACGTGCTCGACACGTCCGGCGCGCCGCTCGCCCGGGCGGTGCGCGCGGGCGGTCTCACGCTGGTCAAGCCCAACGAGCAGGAGCTCGGCGAGCTGGCGGGTCGTGAGCTGGTCACCGTCGGCGACGTCGTGGCCGCCGCGCGCGAGGTCGTCGACCAGGGGACCCGCGGCGTGCTCGTCAGCCTGGGCGCCCACGGCGCGCTGCTCGTCTGCCGCGACGCCCCGCACGCGTGGTGGGCCGGCGGGCCCGCCCTCGTCCCGCTGTCCACGGTGGGCGCGGGCGACTCCACGCTCGCCGGCTTCCTCGCCGCCGACGGCGCCGCCCCGGACCGGCTGCGCACGGCCGTCGCGTGGGGCCGCGCCGCGGTCCTCCGGCCCGGCACCGAGGTGCCGTCCCCGCACGACCTCGACCTCGACGCGGTCCGCGTCGTCGCCGATCCCGACCCGCGCCTCGCGCTCAAGGAGCTGTGACATGACCACCTCGGCCACCACCCCCCTCATCACGCCGGAGCTCGTCGCCGTCGACCTCGCCGCGGCCGACCGCGTCGGCGTGACCCGCGCGCTCGTCGACCTGCTGGCCGCCGCGGGCCGCGTCACCGACGCGGACGGGTTCGCCGCCGACGTCGCCGCCCGCGAGGCGCAGATGGCCACCGGCATGCCCGGCGGCGTCGGGCTGCCGCACGCGCGCTCGGAGCACGTCACGGCACCCAGCCTCGCCGTCGGCAAGCTCGCGCAGGGCGTCGACTGGGGCGCCCCGGACGGGCCCGCCCGGCTCGTCTTCCTCATCGCGGCGCCCGCCAGCGGCGACGCGGACCACCTGCAGATCCTCGCGGCGCTGGCCCGCCGGCTCGTCCACGAGTCGTTCCGCACCTCGCTGCTCGAGGCGCCGGACGCGCAGACCGTGGCCGACATCGTCACCCGGGAGGTCGTCCCGTCATGAAGCTCGTCGCCGTCACCTCGTGCCCCACGGGGATCGCCCACACGTACATGGCCGCCGAGGCCCTCGAGCAGGCCGGCAAGGCCGCCGGCCACGAGGTGCACGTCGAGACGCAGGGCGCGGCCGGCTCGACGCCGCTCGACCCCGCGCTCGTCGCCTCCGCGGACGGCGTGATCTACGCCGCCGACCTCGAGGTCAAGGACAAGCAGCGCTTCGCCGGCAAGCCGTTCGTCGACGTCGGCGTGAAGAAGGCCGTGCACGACGCGCCCGGCGTCATCGCCGCCGCCGTCTCCGCGGTGGAGTCCGCGCCCGCCGCCGGCACGCCGGCACCCGCGGCCGCTCCCGTCGCCGCACCGGCCGCCGACCGCGGTGCCGGCGCCGGCACGAAGGTGCGCCAGTGGCTCATGACCGGCGTCTCCTACCTGATCCCCTTCGTCGCCGCGGGCGGCATCCTCATCGCCGTCAGCTTCATGCTCGCGCAGATCGCCTGGGGCGGTGCCGAGGGCGCGATCGAGGTGACCGGGGTCGACGCCGCCGAGGTCGTCGCGTCGTTCGACCCGGCGTCGCTGCAGGACTGGGCCGTGGTGCTGCTCGCGACCGGGCAGGCCGCGTTCGGGTTCCTGGTCCCGGTGCTCTCCGGCTTCATCGCCTACGGCATCGCCGACCGTCCCGGCCTCGTGCCCGGGTTCGTCGGCGGCGCGACCGCCGTGCTCGTGGGTGCCGGCTTCCTCGGCGGCCTCGTCACCGGCTTCCTCGCCGGCTTCCTGGCGCTGTGGATCAGCCGCTGGAACGTGCCGAGGGGCGTGCGCGGCATCATGCCCGTCGTCGTCGTGCCGCTGCTCTCGTCGCTCGTCGTCGGGGTCGTCATGCTGGTCGTCCTCGGCCGGCCGATCGCCGCCGCCATGGAGGGGCTGACGAGCTGGCTCAACGGCCTCTCGGGCGCGAACCTCGTGCTCATGGGCGCACTGCTCGGCGCCATGATGGGCTTCGACCTCGGCGGCCCGGTGAACAAGGTGGCGTACACGTTCGCCGTCACCGGCCTGGCGACCGAGGGCCTCGCGCCGGGCGCCGTGCAGTACCAGGTGATGGCCGCCGTGATGGCCGCGGGCATGGTGGCGCCGCTCGCGCTGGCGCTCGCCACGACCGTGCGCAGGCGCCTGTTCACGCACGCCGAGCAGGAGAACGGCAAGGCGGCGTGGCTGCTCGGGGCGTCCTTCATCTCCGAGGGCGCGATCCCGTTCGCCGCCGCCGACCCGTGGCGGGTCATCGTGTCCTCGCTCGTCGGGTCGAGCGTCACGGGCGCCCTCGTCATGGCGTTCGGGTCCTCGCTCGTCGCCCCGCACGGCGGCGTGTGGGTGCTGCCGCTCATCGGCAACCCGCTGGGCTTCGTCGCGGCCGTCCTCGCCGGCGTCCTCGTCTCCGGCCTGCTCGTCGTCGTGCTGAAGACGATGAAGCACGACCCCCTCGTCGCGGCCGACCGCGCCGCCGACGACCGCGACCTCGTCGCCGCCGCCTGACCACCGACCACCACCCACCGACCCCACCCCGAGGAGCACTCATGGCCGAGCGCACCGTCGCCGTCGCGTCCCGCGTCGGGCTGCACGCCCGCCCCGCGATGCTGTTCACCCAGGCCGTCGCCGCGAGCGGCGTGCCCGTCACCATCGCGAAGCAGGGCGGGGCGCCCGTCGACGCCTCGAGCATCCTGTTCGTCATGTCGCTGGGCGTCCCGCACGGCGAGGAGGTCGTCCTCGCCGCCGACGGCGAGCACGCCGACCGCGTGCTCGACGAGCTGGTCGCGCTGCTGTCGACCGACCTCGACGCGCCCGAGGCCGGCGCCGACGCCACCACCGCCGGGGCGTCGTCGTGACCGCCGCGACGGTCGGCGCCCCCGCGGGGGGCGTGCTGCACGGTGTGGGCGTCGGCCGTCGCGCTGTGGTCGGACCGGTCGCGCAGGTGCGCCCGGCTCCCGTGGTGCCGGGCGACGCGGCGCTCGTCGTCGACGGGCGTCCCGCGACGCCCGCCGAGGCCCACGAGGCCGTCGCGCGCGCGTTCACCGAGGTGGCCGACGGCCTGCGCGCCCAGGCCGCCGCCGCGACCGGCACGGTGGCGCACGTCCTCGCCGCCACCGCGCAGATGGCCGCCGACTCGGCGCTGCACGCGCAGACGCTCGCGCGCGTCGACGCCGGCGAGCCGCCCGTGGCGGCGCTCGACGGCGTCGTGCAGATGTTCGCGACGATGTTCGAGCAGGCCGGCGGGTACCTCGCCGAGCGGGTCACCGACCTGCGCTCGGTGCGCGACCGCGTGGTCGCCCGCGTGCTCGGTCTGCCCGACCCCGGGGTGCCGCACCTCGAGCGCCCGTCCGTCGTCGTCGCGCGCGACCTCGCGCCGGCCGACACGGCCGCGCTCGACCTCGACAAGGTGCTGGCGATCGTCACCGAGCTCGGCGGACCCACCGGGCACACCGCGATCATCGCCGGGCAGCTCGGGCTGCCGTGCGTCGTGCGGGTCGCGGGCGTGACGGACGTGGAGGACGGCGTCGAGGTCGCGGTCGACGCGGCCGCCGGGACCGTGACCCCGCACCCGGACGCCGACCTGCGCGCCGCGTACGAGCGCCGGCACGCCGCCGAGGACCTGCTCGGCGCCGACGCCGCGCCCGGCGCCACCGCCGACGGCCACGCCGTCGCGCTGCTCGCGAACATCGGCACGGCCGCCGACGCCGAGCGCGTCGCGGCGTCGGGTGCCGGGGCCGAGGGCGTCGGGCTGTTCCGCACCGAGGTGCTGTTCCTCGAGCGCACGCAGGCGCCGACCGTCGAGGAGCAGACCGAGGCCTACGCCGCAGCGCTGCGCGCCATGGGCGGGCGCAAGGTCGTCGTGCGCACGCTCGACGCCGGTGCCGACAAGCCGCTCGCGTTCGCCGCGCAGCACGACGAGGAGAACCCGGCGCTCGGCGTGCGGGGCTACCGGCTCGTGCGCACGGCCCCCGAGCTGCTGCGCACGCAGCTCGAGGCGCTCGGTCGCGCGCAGGAGGCCACCGGCACGACGCCGTGGGTCATGGCGCCGATGATCGCGACCGCGGACGAGGCCCGCGACTTCGCCGCCGCCGCGCGCGCCGCCGGCGTCGCCACCGTGGGCGTCATGGTGGAGGTGCCCGCCGTGGCGCTGCGGGCCCGCGACGTGCTCGCCGAGGTCGACTTCGTCTCCCTCGGCACGAACGACCTCGCGCAGTACACGATGGCGACCGACCGCCTGCGCGGCGAGCTCGCGGACCTGCTCGACGCGTGGCAGCCCGCCGTGCTCGACCTCGTCGCCGTGACCGCGGCCGCGGGGGTGGAGGCCGGCAAGCCGGTGGGCGTCTGCGGCGAGTCCGCGTCCGACCCGCTCATGGCGCTCGTCCTCGTCGGGCTCGGCGTCACGAGCCTGTCGATGGCCGCGGGCGCGCTGCCCGCCGTGCGGTTCGCGCTGCGCCGGCACACGCGGGAGCAGTGCGTCGCGATGGCGGCCGCGGCGCGGGCGGCGCGCTCGGCGGCCGACGGGCGGGCGGCGGTGCTCGCGCTCGCGGAGCCGGAGGTGCGGGACACGCTGGCGCTCTGAGCCGGGCGGTGCGACGGCTCCCCGATGAGTCGCGCCCGCGCGCCGGGTCGGTACGGGTGGTCGCACGCCGGCGTGCGACGCGCCGACACCCGGAGGGCACCATGACCACCACGTCCGACCGCACCACCGCGCTGCCCGGCCGCCCGCCCGTCGTCGACATGGCCACGTGGCAGGCGGCGCGCGACGAGCTGCTGGTGCGCGAGAAGGCGCACACGCGCGCCGGCGACGCGCTCGCGGCCGACCGCCGTCGGCTCCCCATGGTCGAGGTCGACGGCACGGTGGAGGTCGTCGGCGCGAACGGGCCCGTCCCGTTCGTCGACCTGTTCGACGGGCGGGACGAGCTGCTCGTCTACCAGCACATGTGGCACGACGGCGCCCCGCACCAGGGGCAGTGCGAGGGCTGCACCCTGTCCGCCTGGTACCTGCGGGACACGTCCTACCTGCAGGCGCGCGGCGTCGCGTTCGCCGTGCTCACCGAGGGGCCGTGGGACGAGGTCGCGCCCTTCGTCGCGTTCATGGGCTACACCCAGCCGTGGTACTCCGTGCGCGGCCTCCCGCGGCCCATCGGCGAGATCATGGGCTCGATCACCTGCTTCCTGCGCGACGGCGACCGCGTCTTCCTCACGTACACGACGACGGGCCGCGGGGGAGAGGCCGCGAGCCCGACCTTCGCGCTGCTCGACATGACGCCCTACGGCCGCGGCGAGGCGTGGCAGGACGTCCCGGACGGCTGGCCCGAGGGCCGGGAGGCGTGCTGGTACTGGCGCACCGACGCCGACGGCAACGCCACGTGGGGCCCCACGGGCCGCCCCGTGCCGCAGTGGACGCGGCCCGGCGTCACCGCGGAGCAGACCCTCGGCCGGAACGGCCACCACCACTGACGGGGGACCGGCGCCGGCGGCGCGCCGGGTGGCCGCGGGTCGCGGCGTAGCCTGACGCGATGGCGCACGAGCATGCCGACCTGCACGACCCGGAGACCGACCCGCTCGCCACCTACGTCCTCGAGCCCGACGACGTCCGGCCGCTGCTGGCGCGCGTCGTCGCCGGGCCCGGGCACGCGACGCACGCCGCCACGGCGCCGTTCACCGGCGCGCCGATCGCCGCCGTGCCGCTCACCGCGCCGACCGACCTACCCGCCGCGGCCCGGCGGGCCCGCGCGGCGCAGCGCCTGTGGGCCGCGCGGCCGCTGCGCGAGCGGACCGCGCTGCTGCTGCGCGTGCACGACCTGCTGCTCGAGCGGCAGAGCGACGTGCTCGACCTGCTGCAGGTCGAGACGGGCAAGGCGCGCACGCACGCGTGGGAGGAGGTCGGCGACGTCGCCAACGCGGCCCGCTGGCACGCACTGCGCGCGCCGCGGCTGCTTGCGCCGCGCCGGGTGCGGGGCCTGGTGCCGGGGTTCACGTCCGTGCGCGTGCACCGGCGCCCGCACGGGGTCGTGGGCGTCGTCACCCCGTGGAACTACCCGCTCTCGCTCGGGCTCGGCGACACCCTGACGGCGCTCGTCGCCGGCAACGCGGTGCTGCTGCGCGCCGACCCGCAGACCGCGCTCACCCTGCTGTGGGCGGCGGAGCTCCTCGACGACGCCGGCGCGCCGGAGGACCTCGTGCAGGTGCTCGTCGGCGGGCCCGACGTCGGCATGGCGCTGCTCGAGCACGTCGACCACGCCGGCTTCACCGGGTCGACCGCGTCGGGGCGCGTGCTCGCCGCCCGTGCGGGCGAGCTGGGCGTGCCCGTCACGCTGGAGCTCGGCGGCAAGAACGCGATGTACGTGGCGGACGACGTCGACGTCGAGGCCGCCGCGGCGGCGGCGGTGCGGGCGTGCTTTGGGTCCGCCGGGCAGGTGTGCGCGGGCGTCGAGCGGCTGTACGTGCACGAGGCGGTGCGCGAGGCGTTCGTCGCGGCGTTCGTGCGCCGCACCGCGGCGCTGCGCCTCGGGTCCGGCCTCGATTACCGGTCCGACATGGGGTCGCTGACGTCCGCCGACCAGCTCGCGCGCGTCGTCGAGCACGTCGAGGACGCCGTGGGCCACGGCGCGCTCGTGCTCGCGGGCGGGGCGCAGCGCCCCGACCTCGGGCCGTACTTCTACGAGCCGACGGTGCTCGCAGGCGTCCCGCGGGAGGCGCGCGTCCACGACGAGGAGACGTTCGGCCCGGTCGTGAGCGTGCACCCCGTGGCGTCGGACGACGAGGCCGTCGCCGCGATGAACGACTCGCCGTACGGGCTCGTCGCCGCCGTGTGGTCGGCCGACCTGCGGCGGGGACGCGCGGTCGCGGCGCGGGTGCGCGCCGGGGCCGTCGTCGTCAACGAGACGCACCAGACGCTGTGGGGGAGCGTCGGCGCGCCCATCGGCGGCGTCGGCGCCTCCGGCCACGGCCGCCGGCACGGCCGCGAGGGCCTGTGGGCGACGACGTGGGAGCAGTCGGTCGTCGTGCAGCGCGGCGTGCACGGCGGCCGCGGGCTCGGCATGGGGCAGGTGCACGAGCTCGGCACCGAGGTGTGGCCGCGGGTGCTCACGCGCGCGCTCGAGGTGCAGCGGGCGCTGCGGCTGCCGTGAGCCCGCCCGGCGCTACGCCCGCAGCGGCCGCGACCGCCACACCACCGCGTGGCGGTCGTCGCCGGACGGGTGCGTCTCGACGCGCTGCACCGTGAAGCCCTCCCGCTCGTAGAACGCGCCGGCGCGGACGTTGGCCGCGACGTGCTCGACCCACAGCCGGTCGGCGTCGGGCGGGAGCCGGTCGGCGACGGCGCGCAGGAGACGCGGGCCGAGCCCGGTGCCGCGGTGGTCGGGATGCACGTACAGCTTCCAGACGACGTGGTCGTCGCCCAGGCGACCGTGCTGCGCGACCCCGGCGAGCTCGCCGGCCCGCTCCGCGACGAGGACGACGCCGTCGGCCACGGCACGGCCGACGTACGCGTCGCCCCACCACTGCCGGACCTGCGCCCGCGCGCCCTCCGGGCCGAGGATCGGCGCGTAGTGCGCGGCCACGTGCGTCGCCCCGAACCGGCAGACCGCGGGCACGTCGTCGGCCTCCGCCGTGCGCACGACCACGTCCGCCCCGTCCTGCGCCGCCATCCCGCGCTCCCTCCCGTCAGGCCCCGATGACGTCCATCGCGTGCCGCGCGATCGCCAGCTCCTCGTTCGTCGGCACGACGAGCACGGTGACGCGTGCCCCCTCCGGGGAGATGACGCGCGGCCCGTCGGTGCGGCCGGCGTTGCGCTCGGGGTCGACCTCGATGCCCATGGCGTCGAGGCCCTCGACCGCCCGGGCGCGCACGAGCGCGTCGTTCTCCCCGACCCCGGCGGTGAACGTCAGCGCGTCGAGGCGGCCGAGCACGGCGTGGTACGCGCCGATGTACTTGCGCAGGCGGTGGAGGTACACGTCGAGCGCGAGGTTGGCGCCCTCGTCGCCCGCCTCGACGAGCTCGTGCAGCGCGCGGAAGTCGTTCTCGCCCGACAGCCCCTTCAGGCCGGAGCGCCGGTTCAGCAGGTCGTCGATCTCGTCGGCGCTCATGCCGGCGTTGCGGTGCAGGTGGAACATGATCGCCGGGTCGATGTCGCCCGAGCGCGTGCCCATGACGAGACCCTCGAGCGGCGTCATGCCCATCGACGTCTCGACCGCGTGCCCGCCGCGGACGGCCGACGCCGACGCGCCGTTGCCGAGGTGCAGGACGATCTGGTGCAGGTCCTCCAGGGGCCGGTCCAGCACCTCCGCGACCTTCTGCGACACGTACTGGTGCGACGTGCCGTGCGCGCCGTACCGGCGCACGCGGTAGGTCGTGGCGACCTCGCGGTCGATCGCGTACGTGGCGGCGGCGTCGGGGAGGGTGCGGAAGAAGGCCGTGTCGAACACCGCGACGTGCGGCACGTCGGGCAGCAGCTCCTTCGCGACGCGGATGCCGGTGAGGTTCGGCGGGTTGTGCAACGGCGCGAGGGGCGACAGCTCCTCGATCGTGTCCTCGACGTGCTGGTCGACGAGCACCGGCCGGTCGAACCGCGAGCCGCCCTGGACGACCCGGTGGCCGACGGCGACGACACCAGCCGTCGCGAGGTCCGGGCCGACCTCCGCGAAGAGGCTCAGCACGACGCGCAGCGCCTCGGCGTGGTCGGGGACGGGGACCTCGCGCCGCGTCGTCCCGCCGTGCGCGACGTGCTTGACGGCACCGCGCGGCTCCCCGATGCGCTCCACGAGCCCGGACGCGACCGCCTCGCCGGCGACCGGGTCGACGAGCTGGTACTTCACCGACGACGAGCCGGAGTTGACGACGAGGACGGTGCCGCGGGCGCCGCCCGAGGGGGTGGTGGTCATCGGGCTCAGGCCTCCGGGGCGGTGAGGGTGGCGGGCGCGGGCGCGGGGGCGGGGTCGACGGACGGCGCCGGGGTCTCGGGCGTCGCAGTCTCCCGCGGCTCGGGCTGGGCGACGTCGGGGTCGCCGGCCTCCGCCGCCGGCGCGGACAACGCCTGCGCCTGGATCGCGGTGATCGCCACCGTGTTGACGATGTCCTGCACGAGCGCGCCGCGCGACAGGTCGTTGACGGGCTTGCGCAGGCCCTGCAGCACCGGCCCGATCGCCACGGCGCCGGCCGAGCGCTGCACGGCCTTGTACGTGTTGTTGCCGGTGTTGAGGTCGGGGAAGACGAACACGGTCGCGCGGCCCGCGACCGCCGAGTCCGGCATCTTCGTCTTCGCCACGGACGCGTCCACCGCGGCGTCGTACTGGATCGGGCCCTCGACCGACAGGTCGGGGCGGCGCTCACGGACCAGGGCGGTCGCCGTGCGCACCTTCTCGACATCGGCCCCCGTGCCGGACTCACCGGTGGAGTACGACAGCATCGCGATCCGCGGCTCGATGCCGAACTGCGCGGCCGTGCCGGCCGACGAGATCGCGATGTCCGCGAGCTGCTCCGCCGTCGGGTCCGGGATGACGGCGCAGTCGGCGTAGACGAGCACGCGGTCCTCGAGGCACATGAGGAAGGCGCTGGACACGCTCGACGTGCCGGGCGCGGTCTTGATGATCTCGAACGACGGCTTGATGGTGTGCGCGGTGGTGTGGATCGCGCCGGACACCATGCCGTCGGCGAGGCCCAGCTGGACCATGAGGGTGCCGAAGTACGACACCGACGACACGATCTCGCGGGCCCGCTCGACGGTCATGCCCTTGTGCCGACGCATCTCCGTGTACGCCGCCGCGAACCGCTCGAGCTGCTCGCCCGCCTTCGGGTCGATGACCTGCGCCTCGTCGAGGTCCAGGCCGAGCTCGGTGGCGCGCGCCCGGATCGAGGCCTCGTCGCCGAGGATCGTGAGGTCGGCGACCTGCCGCTGCAGGAGCGTGGACGCCGCCCGCAGGATCCGGTCGTCGCCGCCCTCCGGGAGGACGATGTGCTTGCGGTCGCCGCGCGCGCGGTCGAGCAGCTGGTACTCGAACATCAGCGGCGTCACGACCTCGGGCCGCGGCACGTCCAGCGCCGCGAGCAGCGCGGCGCCGTCGACGTGCTGCTCGAACAGCGCGAGCGCGGTGTCGATCTTGCGCTGGGCGTCGTGCGTGACACGGCCCCGCGTGCGCGCCGCGGCGCTCGCGGACCGGAACGTGCCGAGGTGCGTGCGGATCAGGGGCAGGCGGGAGCCGAGGCCCTCGACGAGCCGCTGGATCGTGCCGGCGGGCTCGAGGCCGCCGTTGAGGATGATGCCCGCGAGCGACGGGAAGCCGTCGGCCTGGTGCGCCGTGAGCAGCCCGAGCAGCACGTCGGCCCGGTCGCCGGGGGTGATGACGACGGCGCCGTCCTGCAGCCGGTCGAGCAGGTGCTCGATCGACATCGCGCCGACGAGCACGTCGAGCACCTCGCGCCCGAGCAGCTCCTCGTCGCCGCCGGTGAGCTCCCCGCCGACCGCCTCCATGAGCTGGCGCAGCGTCGGCGCGTACAGCAGCGGGGACTCGGGCAGCGCCCAGACGGGCACGGTGCCGGAGAGCGCCTGCACCACGTCGGGCATCGCGCCGGGTGCGCAGCGGTTCGCGACGACCCCGACGACCTGCGCGTGGTTCGCGGCGATCTCGGTCGCGGCGACCTCCACCGCGTGGCGGACGTCCTCCGGCGAGCGGCTCGCGCCCCGCACGACCAGGACGACGGGCGCCGCGAGGTTCGCGGCGATGCGGGCGTTGTACGCGAGCTCGGTCGGCCCGGCGACGTCGGTGTAGTCGGTGCCGACGACCACGACCGCGTCGCACTGCCGCTCGACGTCGTGGAACCGCGCGACGATCCGCGACAGCGCCGCCTCGGGGTCGGCGATGACCTCGTCGTAGGTGGCGCCGACGGCCTCGTCGTAGGAGATGTCGACGCCGTCGTGCGCGAGCAGGAGGTCGAGGACGTAGTCGCGCTCGTCCGTCGAGCGGGCGACGGGCCGGAACACCCCGACGCGCTGCACCGACCGCGTGAGGAGGTCGACCAGGCCGAGCGCGACGACGGACTTGCCGGTGTCGCCCTCCGCGGACATGACGTAGATCGTGCGGGCCACTGCGTGCTCTTCCTCCCGAGGTCGCCCGCCGCTCCCCGGCGGCGGACGGGTGGTGGGTGCGGCGACCGGCCGGCCGCCGCACCCACCGACGTGGTGCTGCTACTCGTTGTCCCCGCCGGTGTCGGTCCCGCCCGACACGCGGTCCGCCTGCGGGCCGCCGACCTCCGTGCCGGTCTCGCCGGCGTCCGGCCACACCCAGTCGCGGACCTCCGGGACGTCCTCGCCGTGCTCGCGCGTGTACTGGCGCGCCGCGATGCGGGCGTCGACCATGCGCTGGCGCAGGCCGGCGTGCGACGCGCGCAGCCAGTGCACGTGGTCGATCACGTCGATGACGAGGTGGTACCGGTCGAGGTCGTTGAGCATGACCATGTCGAACGGCGTCGTGGTCGTGCCCTCCTCCTTGTACCCGCGCACGTGCAGGTTCTTGTGCCCGTTGCGGCGGTACGTGAGGCGGTGGATGAGCCACGGGTAGCCGTGGTACGCGAACACGATCGGCCGGTCGGCCGTGAAGATCGTGTCGAACTCGCGGTGCGAGAGCCCGTGCGGGTGCTCGGTGTCGTCCTGGAGCCGCATGAGGTCCACCACGTTGACGACGCGCACCTTCAGCTGCGGCAGCTCGCGCTTGAGGATGTCCGCCGCGGCGAGCACCTCGAGCGTCGGCACGTCGCCGGCCGCCGCGAGGACCACGTCGGGCTCCTCGCCGGGCACCTCGGTGCCGGCCCACTCCCAGATGCCGAGCCCGCGCGTGCAGTGTGCGACGGCCTCGTCCATCGTCAGGAAGTTGGGTGCGGGCTGCTTGCCGGCCACGACGACGTTGACGTACTGCCGGCTGCGCAGGCAGTGGTCGTACGTGGACAGCAGCGTGTTCGCGTCCGGCGGCAGGTAGACCCGCACGACCTCGGCCTTCTTGTTGACCACGTGGTCGATGAAGCCGGGGTCCTGGTGGCTGAAGCCGTTGTGGTCCTGCCGCCACACGTGGCTCGAGAGCAGGTAGTTGAGGCTCGCGATCGGCCGGCGCCACGGGATGTCGTTCGTGACCTTCAGCCACTTCGCGTGCTGGTTCACCATCGAGTCGACGATGTGGATGAACGCCTCGTAGCTCGTGAACAGGCCGTGCCGCCCCGTGAGCAGGTAGCCCTCGAGCCAGCCCTGGCACTGGTGCTCGGACAGCATCTCCATGACCCGGCCGACGCGTGCCATGTGCTCGTCGACGTCGGGGCCCTCGAACTGCGCGTTCCACTGCTTGTCCGTCGCGTCGTACACGGCCTGCAGGCGGTTCGACGCCGTCTCGTCCGGCCCGAAGATCCGGAAGTTGTCCGGGTTGCGGCGCACCACCTCGGTGAGGAACTGCCCCAGCACGCGCGGCGCCTCCGCGAACGTGGCGCCCGGGCTCGGCACGTCCTGCGCGAACTCGCGGAAGTCCGGCAGGCGCAGGTCGCGCAGCAGCAGGCCGCCGTTGGTGTGCGGGTTCGCGCTCATGCGCAGCTCGCCGGACGGCGCGAGCGCACGGATGTCGGCGTCGACCCGCCCGGTGGCGTCGAAGAGCTCCTCCGGACGGTACGAGCGCAACCAGTCCTCGAGCACCGCCAGGTGCTCGGGGGTGTCGCGCGCGCTCGCGAGCGGCACCTGGTGGGCGCGCCACGAACCTGTGGTCTTCTTGCCGTCGATCTCCGCCGGACCCGTCCAGCCCTTCGGGGTCCGGAACACGATCATCGGCCAGCGCGGCCGGGACTCGTCACCCTCGGCGGCGCGCTGCTTGATCGCGGCGATGCGGTCGAGGACCTCGTCGAGCAGCTGCGCGAACCGCCGGTGGACGCTGTGCGGCTCCTCGTCGTCGAAGCCCGCGACGAAGACGAACGGCTCGTGCCCGTAGCCGACCATGAGGTCGTGCAGCTCGTCGTCCTCGATGCGGGCGAGGATCGTCGGGTTCGCGATCTTGAAGCCGTTGAGGTGCAGGATCGGCAGGACGACGCCGTCCTGGCGCGGGTTCACGAACTTGTTGGAGTGCCAGCTCGTGGCCAGCGGGCCCGTCTCCGCCTCGCCGTCGCCGACGACCGCCGCCACCAGCAGGTGCGGGTTGTCGAACGCCGCGCCGTACGCGTGGCTCAGCGCGTACCCGAGCTCGCCACCCTCGTGGATCGAGCCCGGGGTCTCCGGCGCCACGTGGCTCGGGATGCCGCCCGGGAACGAGAACTGCCGGAACAGCCGGCGCATGCCCTCCTCGTCCTCGGTCACGTCGGAGTAGACCTCCGAGTACGTGCCGTCGAGGTAGGCGCTCGCGACGAGACCCGGCCCGCCGTGCCCGGGGCCGGTGACGTAGATCGTCGACTGGTCGCGCTCGGCGACCGCCCGGTTGAGGTGGGCGTAGAGGAAGTTGAGGCCGGGCGTCGTACCCCAGTGGCCCAGCAGGCGCGGCTTGACGTCGTCACGGTCCAGCGGCCGGCGCAGCAGCGGGTTGTCGAGCAGGTAGATCTGCCCGACGGACATGTAGTTGGCCGCGCGCCACCACTTGTCGATGCGTTCGAGGGTCGCGTCGTCGAGGTGGCCGGTGCCCGTCCGCCACGCGGCGCGGGCCTCCGCGGCGGCGAAGTCCCCGGCGGCGATCGGCGCGGGACCCTCCGTGGTGCGGTGCGGGTCCCTGGCGGTGCTCGTGCTCATGTCCCCTCCGGTGCTCGTGGATCGAGGCGTCGTCCCTGGTCACCCAGCCTTCCGTGCGGGCTGGACGGGGGGTGGGACGTCCGGCCCAGAGCGGGTGTGCTCCTGGCCACATGCCATACAACCGCACGCACGACGGGCCCGCAGGGCGCCGCGGGCACCACCGGGTGGACGCCCGTCGACGCGGGGGCCGGGGTCGGCCCGGTGCGTGGCCGGGAGGCTCCGCCGACCGCACGGGACGACGGGCCGCGCGGGTTACCGTGAGGTGTGGCCGACGCACCGACCTCCGTGTGGCGCGCCGCCGTGCGCCCGCGCATGCTCGGCCTGCTCGTGCTGCTGCTCGCGGCCGCGGCGGTGTGCGGGCGGCTGGGCGCGTGGCAGCTCGAGCGCGCCGAGGTGCGCGGCGCCGCCGCGGAGGAGCGCCGCGCCGCCGAGACCGCCGCTGCCGAGCCGGTGCCGCTGGCGGACGTGCTCGTGCCGGGCGCGTCCGTGACGGGCGAGATGGTCGCCCGCAAGGTCGTCGTCACGGGTACCTGGGAGGCGGGCACGCTGCTGGTCGAGGGGCGCGCGCACGACGGCGTGACCGAGGGCGCGCTCGTGCTGACGCCGCTGCGGGTCGAGGGCGCGGGGGAGCACGGGGCGGGCGGGCAGGCCACGGGCGGCACGCTGCTGCCCGTGGTGCGCGGCTGGGCGCCGGGCACGGAGCCGGTCGCGGACGTGCCCGCGGGGCCCGTCACCGTGGTCGGCTGGCTGCAGGGCGGCGAGGAGGCCGGTGCCGCCGTGGTGGACGGCCGCACGGACGCCATCAGCCCGGCGCAGCTCGTGCACGTCTGGGACGCGCCCGTCTACACCGGGTACCTCGTCGTCGCCTCGGTCGAGCCGGCCGACCCCGCGGACCTCGAGCTGCTGGACCCGCCGACCCGGGCGGGGACGGGCCTGAACATCCAGAACCTCGCCTACGCGGCGCAGTGGTGGATCTTCGGCCTGTTCGCCGTCGGCCTGTGGTGGCGGCTCGTGCGCGACGAGGCGGCGGGGCGGCCGCCGATCCCCGGCGACGAGCCCGAGGAGCCCGCCGAGGACCCGGCCGACGCCCGCGGCGACGCGGGCGGCGACGGGTCCCGCGACGACGGCCCCGGTCCCGGGCGCGGCGGGGCGCCGGCACGGCCGGGAGCCCCCCCGAGCGAGACCAGGCCCCCGCCGGGGAGCACGCGCACGCCCCCCAGCTCGCCACACACGGGCCCGCCGGCGCCCCCGCCGCGCCCCACCAGGG
>NZ_JBFTEP010000043.1:0-28094 GCF_047229365.1 Cellulomonas pasadenensis
CGTCCGGGCGCTGCGACGCGCGGCCGTCGCCGCCCGTGCGGCCCGCACCCCGTCGCACCGCGTCCTGCACGGCGCGCCGCACCGAGTCCTGGTCGTCCATGCCGAGCCAGCCGGCGAGCAGGCGCACGTACTCGGGACGCAGCGCCGTGTCCCGGATGCCCGCCACGACGGGTGCCGCGGCGCGCAGCGCGCCCACGCGTCCCTCGGCGGTCGTGAGGTCGTGCGCGGCGAGCGTCGACCGGATGACGAACTCGAACAGCGGCTGCCGCGCCTGCACGAGCGCGCGCACGGCGTCCGGGCCCTTCGCCTGGCGCAGGTCGCACGGGTCCATGCCGGACGGCTCGACCGCGACGAACGTCTGCGCGGTGAAGGACTGGTCCTCGCCGAACGCGCGGAGGGCGGCCTTCTGCCCGGCGGCGTCGCCGTCGAACGTGAAGACCACCGCGCCGCCGACGGACCCGCCGCCGACGAGCTGCACGCCGCCGGCGCCGCCCCCGTCGCCCAGCAGCCGGCGCACGATCCGCGCGTGGTCCCCGCCGAACGCGGTGCCGCACGTCGCGACGGCGGTGCGCACGCCCGACAGGTGCATCGCCATGACGTCGGTGTAGCCCTCCACGACGACGACCTGCCGCTCGCGGGAGATCTCCCGCTTCGCCAGGTCGATGCCGTACAGGACGTGGGACTTGCGGTACAGCGGCGTCTCGGGGGTGTTGAGGTACTTGGGGCCGCTGTCGTCGTCGAGCAGCCGACGGGCGCCGAACCCGACGGTCTCCCCCGTCACCTCCCGGATCGGCCAGACCAGCCGACCGCGGAACCGGTCGTAGATCCCGCGCTGCCCCTGGCTGACGAGGCCGGACGCGGTCAGCTCCGCCTCCGTGAAGCCGCGCCCGCGCAGGTGGCGCAGCAGGCCGTCCCAGCCCTGCGGGGCGAAGCCGACGCCGAAGTCCTCGGCGGCGCTGCGGTCGAACCCGCGCTCGGCGAGGAACGCGCGCCCCGGCGCCGCGGCGGGCGTGAGCAGCTGCTCGCGGTAGAACTCCTCCGCGACGCGGTGGGCGTCGAGCAGGCGGCGGCGCCGGCCGGGCTCCTCGCCGGGACGCGCCGGGCCGCCGTCCTCGTAGCGGACCTCCATGCCGACGCGCGACGCCAGGTGCTCCACCGCGTCGGTGAAGCCGAGGCCGTCGACCTTCTGCACGAAGGAGATGACGTCACCGCCCTCGCCGCAGCCGAAGCAGTGGTAGCGGCCGACCTGCGGGCGGACGTGGAAGGACGGCGTCCGCTCGTCGTGGAAGGGGCACAGGCCCTTGAGCGAGCCGACGCCGGCGGACCGCAGCGCGACGTGCGCACCGACGACGTCCTCGATCCGGACACGCTCGCGGACCGCCTCCACGTCCTCCCGTCGGATGCGTCCCGCCACGGGCGTGAGTCTAGGCGTCGCGCGTCGGTGCGACGTCGGTGTCGAATGCGGGGACGCCCGCACGTCAGGGTGGCGTCCGGGTCACGAGGTCCCGGCACCGACGAGGAGGTCCGCCGTGGAGTACATGCTCTTCATCTGCACCGATCCCGAGGGCGAGGAGCCGCGTCCCGGCGACGTCGACATCGAGGCGTGGGGTGCCGACGTCGGCGCGCGGGGGGTGTGGAAGCACGGCGACCGGCTGCGGCCCGTCGAGGCGGCGACGACGGTGCGGCGCCGCGGCGACGACGTCCTCGTCACCGACGGCCCCTTCGCGGAGACGCGGGAGACGATCGCCGGCTACGACGTGATCGAGTGCGCCGACCTCGACGAGGCGATCGCGGTCGCGGCGGCGCACCCCATGGCGCGCCTGGGCCGCGTCGAGGTGCGCCCGGTGTGGCCCCTCGACGCGGGCGACTGAAGCGGACGACCGAGCCGGGCGACCGAGCCGGGCGGACGGGCACCGCGACGTCAGTGCCGCGGCGGGCGCACGAGCCGTGCGTGCACCGCCGCGGCCGAGACGTCGGTGAGCGACGCGACCTGGTCGACGACCACGCGCAGCCGCTCGGCGTCGTCCGCCGCGGCGCGCCAGTCCGCGGCGAACGGCGGCTCGAGCGCGCCCGGCGCACGGTCCGACAGCACCTCGACGAGGTCGGCGAGCATCTCCCGCTGGCGCTGGTACAGCGGCTCGAGCTCGCGGGGCGCCATCACGTACGCGACCGCCATGCCCTTGAGCACGAGGATCTCGGCGACCGTCTCCAGCGGCACGACGAGCTCGGCCGCGTACCGCGTGAGGGGCCCGGGCCCGTACCGCTCCCGGGTCGCGAGCTGCGCCGCCTGCGCGAACCGGCCGATGAGCTGGCTCGTCGCGTCCTTGAGGCCCGCGAGCGCGCCGCGCGACCCGTCGAACCCGGGCTCCCAGAGGCGTGCCGCCACGAGGCGGTCCATCGCCCCCTCGAGACCGGCGGGGTCGACCTGGTCGCCGTACCAGGTGCCGACGGCGTCGACGATGCGCGCGCGCTCGTCCGGGACGCTCAGCACGTCCAGGTCGAAGCGGCCGCCGACGACGGCGTCCTCGACGTCGTGCACCGAGTACGAGATGTCGTCCGCGAGGTCCATGACCTGCGCCTCGAGGCACTTGCGCCCGTCCGGCGCGTCCTGGCGCAGCCACGCGAACACCGGCAGGTCGTCCTCGTACACGCCGAACTTGTGCGTGGGGCGGCCGGTCGCGGGGCTGACCGGTCCCTGCCCGAAGCGCCACGGGTACTTCACCGACGCGTCGAGGCTCGCGCGTGTCAGGTTCAGCCCGACCGACCGGCCGTCGGGACCGACGACCTTCGGCTCGAGGCGCGTGAGCAGGCGCAGCGTCTGCGCGTTGCCCTCGAACCCGCCGATGCCGCGCGCGAGGCCGGCGAGCGCGCGCTCGCCGTTGTGGCCGAACGGCGGGTGCCCCAGGTCGTGCGCCAGGCACGCCGTGTCGACGACGTCGGGGTCGCAGCCGAGGGCCTTGCCGATCTCGCGGCCCACCTGCGCCACCTCGAGCGTGTGCGTCAGGCGGGTGCGCACGAAGTCGTCGGACGACGGGCCGAGCACCTGGGTCTTCGCGCCGAGGCGACGCAGGGCCGACGAGTGCACGATGCGGGCGCGGTCGCGCTCGAACGGCGTCCGCTCGCGCGACTTCGAGCCCTCGGGGAGCCAGCGCTCGCGGTCCGCGTCGACGTAGCCGTCGCCGTCCGCGCGCAGGCGGGCGAGGTCGTCGAGCGTGGTCACGCCGTCCAGCGTAGTTGCGGGCACCGACGCACGAGGTGTCCGGGCGTGCGGTGACCGGGCGTGACCGGCGGTCGTGCCCCGCCGGTCACGCCCGGGGCTCATCCCTTCACGGAGCCGGCGGTCAGGCCGCCGACGATGTACTTCTGCAGGAAGAGGAACAGCAGGAGCACGGGCACGGCGGCGATGACGGCGCCGGCGGCGAACAGGCCCCAGTTCGCCTCGAGCAGCGACGACACCCAGCCGTAGAGGCCGACGGCGACGGTCCAGCTGCGCTCGGACTGGAGCACGAGCCGGGCGATGATGAACTCGCCGAACGTGCTGATGAACGACAGCAGCCCGACGACCGCGAGGATCGGCGTGACCAGGCGCAGGATGATCCCCCAGTAGATCTGCGCGTGCGTGGCGCCGTCCAGCTTGGCGGCCTCGTCGAGCTCGCGCGGCACGGTGTTGAAGAACCCGTACATGAGGAACGTGTTCACGCCCAGCGCGCCGCCGAGGTACACGGCGATCAGCGCCAGCTTGCTGTTCAGGCCGAGCACCGGCAGGACGTTGCCGAGCCCGATGAGCAGCAGGAAGATCGCGACGAACGCGAGCATCTGCGGGAACATCTGGATGACCAGCAGGGCCGTGAGGCCGGCGCGTCGCCCCCGGAACCGGAACCGCGAGAAGGCGTACGCGGCCGACGCCCCCATGAGCACGGTGCCGACGCCCGTGGCGACCGCGATCTGCAGCGTGTTCGCGAGCCACGTCCAGAACATCGAGTCGCCGAGCGCGGCGAAGTTGGCGCCCGACACGTCGCCGAACAGGCGGTTCGAGCCGGTGAGCGTGCCGCCCTCGGACAGCGCGGCGGACACGACGTAGACGATCGGGAACATCGCGAAGACGACGGCGACGACGCCGACGAGGTGGCGCCACCCGAGCTCGGAGAACCACCTGCGCGCCGACATGCGCGGCTGCGCGGTGCGCGCGGTGCTCGGCCGGACGCGGGGCGCGGCGGACGTGGTGGCCATCAGCTGATCTCCTCGAACTGCTTGGTGCGCTTGAAGGTGATCGCCGAGATCGTCGCCACGATGGCGAAGATGACGATCGACAGGGCGCTGGCCAGGCCGTAGTTCTTCGCGGCCGTGCCGTCGAGGCCGGACACGGAGTAGACCATCGAGATGAGGATGTCCGTGTGGCCGAGCGGCACCGACGCGTCCGCGAAGCGCGGCCCGCCGTTCGTGAGCATGTAGATGAGCGTGAAGTTGTTGAAGTTGAAGGCGAACGACGAGATGAGCAGCGGCGTCGTGGCCACCAGCAGCAGCGGCAGCGTCACCGAGCGCCACGTGCGCCAGCGCCCCGCGCCGTCGACCTTGGCCGCCTCCATCACGTCCCCCGGCAGCGACTGCAGCGCGCCCGTGCAGATGAGGAACATGTACGGGAACCCGAGCCACAGGTTCACCAGCAGCACGGACAGCTTCGCCAGCCACGGGTCGGTCAGCCACGGCACGTCCGCGCCGCCGAGGAGCACCTGGTTGACGAACCCGAACGACCGGTTCAGCATCCCCGACCACAGCAGCGCGGCCAGGAAGCCGGGGATGGCGTACGGGAAGATCAGCAGCGTCCGGTAGACCCGGCGCCCGCGCAGCCGCGTGTCGTTGAACGTGATCGCCAGGAACAGCCCCAGCAGGAACGTCGTGACGACCGACAGGATCGCGAACGCGAAGGTCCACGCGAGGATCTTGAGGAACGGCCCGGCGTACCGGCTGTCGCCGAACGCCGTCGCGAAGTTGTCGAACCCGACGGGGACGCGCCAGCCGACGTTGAGCCGCTGCCCGTCCGGCGCGACGAACCAGCCGTCGTCGTCGGGCGCGTACACCGTGCCCGTCGTCACGTCCGTCATCGTGTCGGCCTCGGCGTCGTACTCGAGGGCCGACGTGGAGACGTAGCCGGTCCGCGCGTCCTGCGTGCGGATCGCGCCGTCCTCCGGGTCGTCGGAGAACGGGACGCGCAGCGTCGTCACCTCGTCCTGACGCTCGAGCACCTGGCGGCGGTCGAGCACCTGGGCGCCCGGCACGGCCGTCACGGCGTCGCCGTCGGTCGTCGCGCCGTCGACCGGCGCCAGCGGCGCGTCCGCCGTGCCCACGCGGACGTCGCCGTCCTCGTCGACGAGCGCGAACCCGAGCGCGCCGTCGCGCTCGACCACCGTGATCGGGTAGGTCGCGGAGCCCTCGACGCGGCGCTCGTTCTGCACGAGCAGCGCCTCGATCGCGTGCTCCTTCGTCGAGTTGTGGCCGTCGCCGTAGTTCGTGAACGCGACCCAGCCCGTGTACGCGACCACGTACACCTGGAAGACGAGCAGGAAGGCGAGGCCGGGCAGCACGTACTTCAACGGCAGCGTGCGCCGCGAGAAGTAGACCCAGTCGGCCGCGAGCAGCAGCGCGACCATCGCCGCGAGGATCCCGTAGGACTCCTCGCGCCAGGCCGCGAGGACCGCGAACACCCCGAAGGCGTTCACGACCGCCATGAGGACGAGCTTGGCGACGAGGCCGCCGACCGTGCCCGACGCGTGCGGCGTTCCCGGTGAGCGCCGGCGGCGCCGCCGGCCCGGCGCGTCGCCGTCGCCGGCGGCGGTCGAGGTGTCGTCGAGCGTGGACTGGGTGGACATCAGGCCTCCGTACGGGCTGGCGGGCGCGTCCTCACGCCCCGGGGGACGGGCGGTGCGTCACGGCGGACCGGTGCGCACCACCCCGTGGCGGGCGCGCCGCACGGCCTCGGGACCGTGCGGCGCGCCGCCGTCGTGCGGGGTCAGGAGCCCATGGCTCCCTGGATGTCGGCGATCATCTTGTCCCAGGCGGCGACGGGCTCGGCCGCGCCGGACAGGATGTTGGCCTCGGTGACGCCCCAGAACGCCCACACGGAGCCCATCTCGGGGATCGACGGCATCGGCACGGCCTCGGCGCCGACGGCGGCGAAGCCGGCGGTCACCGGGTCCTGCGACGCGGTCTCGGCGGCGGACGAGAGGGCGGGCGGACGGTTGCCCGCCTCGTACAGCGCGAGCTGCGCCTCGTCGGTCGCGATGTAGTTGACGAGGAAGTCGTTCGCGAGCAGCGCGTTCTCGCTCTGCGCCGAGACGTAGAAGCCCTGGACGCCGACGAACGGCTGGGCCGGCTGCCCGCCGGCCGACGGCAGCGGGTCGATCGACAGCTCGAGGCCCTCGAACTGCTCGAGCATCCACGGGCCGCCGACGATGAAGGGCGACTCGCCGTTCTTGAACGCCTCGACCGCGATGTCGTACGTGATGTCGGTCTTCAGGACGCCGGCCTGGCCCTGCGCCTGCAGCCACTGCGCGAACGCGTGCCCGGGCTCGCCGCCCATGGCGAGCTCCGGCGAGTACGAGCCGTCCTCGTTCTGCGTGAAGACGGGTGCGCCGAACGACGTCTGCAGCGGGTAGTACGTGTAGGGGTCGCCCTCGGTGCCGGTCTGGATGAGCAGCGGGTGCGGCGTGCCCGCCGCACGGCCGGCCGCGACGGCCTCGTCCCACGTCGCCGGGGCGGCGGGGGCGAGGGCGGTGTTGCGGATGAGCGCGATGTTCTCGATCGCGTACGGCAGGCCGTAGACCTGACCGTCCTGCGTGAAGGCCTCGACCGCGACCTGCTCGAAGTCGGCGGCGCGGTCGGCCAGCTCGATGGGCGCCACGACGCCGTTCTGGGTGAGCTCGCCCAGCCAGTCGTGCGCCCCGACCGTGATGTCCGGGCCCTCGCCGGTCGGCACCTGCGCGAGGAAGTCGGCGCGGATGTCCTCGAAGTTCTTGAGGACGACGTCGACCGTGACGTCGTTCTCCTCCTCGAACGCCGTCGCGGCCTCGTCGACGGCCGCCTGGCGGGTCTCGTCGACCCAGACGACCAGGTCGCCGCTGCTGCCGCCGTCGGCGGTGGCCGAGGTGGTCGCCTCGGGGGTCTCGGTGCCGCCCCCGGCGCACGCCGCGAGGGTGAGCGCGAGGCCGAGCGTCGCCGCCGCGGCCGGGATGCTCCGTCGCATCGTTGATCTCCTGTTGTCGGTGCCGTCGCCGCGCGTCGACGGTGCCGACGCTGGCCTGGTGGCGCAGAACGTACGACGTTTGCCACGGCTCTTGCAACTCGTTACGGTAACTTTCAGACAGCATTTCAGGCGGCGTTGCGGCAGACCCGCCGTGCGGAGGACGAGGAGGTCCCGTGTCCCCTACTACGCTGCCGCCTGTGCGTACCCGGTTGACCGACCTCGCCGAGCAGGCGGGGGTGAGCACCGCGACCGTGTCGCGGGTGCTGAACGGCAAGCACGGCGTGTCCGCACAGGCCCGCCAGGCGGTGCTGGCGGCCCTCGACGTGCTCGGCTACGAGCGTCCGGAGAAGCTGCGCATGCGGTCCGCCGGGCTCGTCGGCCTCGTCGTGCCCGAGCTCAGCAACCCGGTCTTCCCCGCGTTCGCGCAGGTCATCGAGACGATGCTGACCGACCGCGGGTACACGCCGCTGCTGTGCACCCAGTCGCCCGGCGGCACCACCGAGGACCAGTACGTCGAGCTGCTGCTCGAGCACGGCGTCGACGGCATCGTCTTC
The DNA here is from genome assembly GCF_047229365.1 of Cellulomonas pasadenensis. NCBI lineage: Bacteria > Bacillati > Actinomycetota > Actinomycetes > Micrococcales > Cellulomonadaceae > Cellulomonas > Cellulomonas pasadenensis. Next base: position 7,795 of record NZ_JBFTEP010000043.1, read on the forward strand.
GTCTCCGGTCTGCACGCCGACACCTCCGCCAGCAAGGACCGCTACCACCGCCTGCGCGGGCGCGGCGTCCCCCTGGTGCTCGTCAACGGGTTCGCCGAGGGCGTCGACGCGCCGGCCGTGTCGACCGACGACACCGCGGCCATGGACCAGGCGTTCCGCCACCTGTGGTCGCTCGGGCACCGCTCGATCGGGCTCGCGATCGGGCCCACCCGGTTCGTGCCGGCCCGGCGCAAGCGCGAGGCGTTCGCCGAGCTGCTGGAGCGGCACGCGGGCGTCACCGACCCCGACCCGCACGTCGTCTCGACGCTGTTCACGGTCGAGGGCGGGCACGCCGCCGCCACCGAGCTGTTCCGCTCCGGGCACACGGCGGTCGTGTGCGGGTCCGACATGATGGCGCTCGGTGCCGTCCGCGCCGCGCGTACCCTGGGACTGTCGGTGCCCGACGACGTCTCCGTCGTGGGCTTCGACGACTCGCCGCTCATCGCGTTCACCGACCCGCCCCTGACGACGGTGCGCCAGCCCGTCGCCGCCATGGGGCACGCGGCGGTGTCCGCGCTCGTGGGCGAGATCACCGGCACGCCGGCCGCCCGCGCCGAGCTGCTGTTCCACCCCGAGCTCGTCGTCCGCGGCTCGACGGGCTCCGCGCCCGAGCACGCGGCGACCACCGCCGAGACGGCTCCCGCGAGCCTCTGACACCGGGCGGCAGCCGCCGCCCCTCCCCCGACCGGCCCCCGCGGCACGCGGCGCTGGCCCCTGCGCCACGCCTCTGCGCGTGCGCGCCCCGCACGCGGACCGGCCCCAGACCCGGACCCGGACCCACACGCAGACCCAGGAAGGTTCCCGTGACCCTCGACGTGACCCTCGACGCCCTCCCCGACGCCGCCCTCGTGCACCGCGCCGAGGACCCCGCCGGCCCGTGGTGGCGCCACGCCGTCATCTACCAGGTCTACCCCCGCTCGTTCGCCGACGCGTCGGGCGACGGCATCGGCGACCTGCCCGGCGTCACCGCTCGGCTCGGCCACCTCGCCGAGCTCGGCGTGGACGCGGTCTGGCTCTCGCCGTTCTACCGGTCGCCGCAGGCGGACGCCGGCTACGACGTCGCGGACTACCGCGAGGTCGACCCGCTGTTCGGCACGCTCGCGGACGCCGACGCCCTCATCGCACGCGCGCACGAGCTCGGCCTGCGCGTCGTCGTCGACCTGGTGCCCAACCACACGAGCGACGAGCACGTGTGGTTCCAGGCGGCGCTCGCCGCCGCACCCGGATCCCCCGAGCGGGCGCGCTACGTCTTCCGCGACGGCCGCGGCGCCGACGGCGAGCTGCCGCCCAACAACTGGGACTCCATCTTCGGCGGCCCCGCGTGGACGCGCACCACCGACGCCGACGGCACGCCCGGCCAGTGGTACCTGCACCTGTTCGACAGCAAGCAGCCGGACCTCGACTGGGAGAACGCCGAGGTCCGCGCCGAGTTCGAGCAGATCCTGCGCTTCTGGCTCGACCGGGGCGTCGACGGGTTCCGCGTCGACGTCGCGCACGGGATGGTCAAGGAGGCGGGCCTGCCCGACTGGCACGGCCACGTGTCGATGATCGAGGGCACGGACGACGCCGACGCCGTCAACGGCTCCGGCAACCACGGCCCCATGTTCGACCAGGACGGCGTGCACGAGATCTACCGCGCGTGGCGGTCGGTCCTCGACGAGTACGAGGGCGACCGGGCGATGGTCGCCGAGGCGTGGGTCGAGCCGCTCTCCCGCCTGGCCCGCTACGTGCGCCCCGACGAGATGCACCAGGCCTTCAACTTCGCGTTCCTCGCCGCCGGCTGGGACGGGCCCGCGCTGCGTCGCGTCATCGCCGCGTCCTTCGCGGCGAACGACGCCGTCGGCGCCCCCACCACCTGGGTGCTCTCCAACCACGACGTCGTCCGGCACGCCTCCCGCATGGGCCTGTCGGACCCGACGCACCGACCCAACGGCATCGGTCACGGCGACGAGCAGCCGGACGCCGAGCTCGGCCTGCGCCGCGCCCGTGCGGCGTCGCTGCTGATGCTGGGCCTGCCCGGCTCGGCCTACGTGTACCAGGGCGAGGAGCTCGGCCTGCCCGACCACACCGCGCTCGAGGACGGCCTGCGCCAGGATCCCGCCTTCTTCCGCACCGGCGGGGTCGAGCGGGGGCGCGACGGGTGCCGCGTCCCGCTGCCGTGGGAGGGCGACGCGCCGGGCATGGGCTTCTCGCCGACGGGTGCGACGTGGCTGCCGCAGCCGGCGGCGTGGGCGGAGCTCGCCGCCGACAAGCAGCGTGGCCGCGCCGGCTCCACGTACGAGCTGTACCGGGCGGCCCTCGGCCTGCGCCGCAGCGAGCAGCTCGGCGCCGGCGACCTGCGCTGGCTCGACCAGGACCCGCACGTCCTGCGGTTCGCGAACCGCGACGTCGTCGTGGTCGCGAACCTCGGCGACGACGAGGTCCCGCTGCCGGCCGGGACGCAGGTGCTCGTCGCCTCGGGGCCGCTCGGGGGCAGCGCGGAGGCGCCGACCGTGCCGGGCGCGACGACCGCCTGGGTGCGCGCCGGCGTCTGACGGCCGGACCGACCCGCGCGGCGACGGCGGACGGAGCGATCAGTCCGCCGTCGCCGCGACGGCCCCGTCGACGACCGCGGCCGGGCCACCGGCGCGGAACCACGCACGCTGCTGCGTCGCGCCGGTGCCGCGCACCCACAGCTCGTCGAGCAGCGTCTCGACCCGCTCGACGTCGCCGTGGTCCGCGAGCGCCGGCCGCACGTGCTCGAGCAGGCTCCGGACGACGTCACGCGCGGGTGCCGGGCGGAACGCCGGCGGGGCGACGAGGTCGCCCGTCACGCCGGACCGGCCCGCGCGCCACGTGGCGGCGCGCAGGCGCTCCACCCGGTCGACCAGCGGCGGCACACCGTCGGCCGCCTCGCGGGCGGCCGTCTCGACGAGCCCGCGTGCGAGGGCCGCGACGAGCACCGCGTCGCCGCCCCGCAGGCACACGTCGGCGACGCGGATCTCGACCGTCGGGTAGGCGTGCGACAGCCGGGCGTCGAAGTAGATCATGCCGTGGTCGAGGGCGGCGCCCGTGTCGAGCAGGTCCTGGACGACCCGGTGGTAGCCGGCCGCGCTGCCGAACGGTGCCGTGGGCCCGGCGCTCGGCCAGCGGTTCCAGACCTGCGACCGGAAGCTCGCGTAGCCCGAGTCCTCGCCGCGCCAGTACGGCGAGTTGGCGCTCAGCGCGAGCAGCACCGGCAGCCAGGGGCCGATGCGGTCGAGGACCGCGACACCCTCGTCGTCGTCCGCCACGCGCACGTGGACGTGGCAACCGCCGGTCAGCTGCTCGCGCAGCGTCAGCGCGTACTCGCGCGCCATGTGGTGGTAGCGCGCCCCGCGCGACAGCGTGCTCTCCCCCGCGACGGGTGACGTCGCGACCGCGGCCAGGCGCACGCCCACCGCGTCGGCGGCGGCGCGGGCGCGCGTGCGGCCGGCGCGCACCTCGTCCGCGAGCGCGTCGAGGTCCTCGCACGGGTGGGTGCCGGTCTCCAGCTGCTGCTCCTTCAGCTCGCCCTCGAGGCCGCCGCCGGGTTCCGGCTCCGGCTCCGGGGTGCCGCCGCGCAGCTCGTAGGCCCGCAGGGCTGCCGCCGCCGCACCGGCGGGCGCCCCGTCCGGGCCCACCAGCAGGTACTCCTCCTCGACCCCGACCGTTCGCATGGCGGGAGTCTGTCGGGTCCGGGCGCGCGGCGCGCGGCGACGGGTGACGCCCCGACGCGGTCGACGTACGCTCGCGACGTGCCCGAGGTCCCGCACCGCGTGCTCGTCACCGGCCCCGCGAGCTGGAACCTCACGGTGCGCGTCGCCACGCTCCCGGAGCCGCGACCGCACACGGTCTCGGCCGACGGCTGGGCCGACGGGCTGGGAGGGACCTCGGCGGGCAAGGCGGTGACGCTCGCGGCGCTCGGCGTCGACGTGACCCTGCGGACCGTGCTCGGCGAGGACGACGCCGCCGGCCGCATCCGCGCGGCGCTGGAGCGCCCGCACCTGGAGGTCGTCGCCGTGCCCGCCGCGGGGCGCGCGAGCGAGCGGCACGTGAACCTCGTCGCCGACGACGGCTCCCGGCTGTCCGTCTACCTCACGCTGCCCGACGCGGTGCCGTCCGGTGCGGCGCGCCCGGTCGCGGAGCTGCTGCGGGGCGCCGACGCGGCGGTCGTCGACCTCGCGGAGCACAGCCGGCCGGTGCTCGACGCCGCCCGGGCCGCCGGCGTCCCGGTGTGGTGCGACGTGCACGACGACGACGGCACGGGACCCTACGCGCGGGCGTTCACCGCCGCGGCGGACGTCATCCTCGCCAGCCACGTGCGACTGGCGGACCCCGTCGCGTACCTGCGGGCGCGCCTCGCCGAGGGGGCACGGCTCGCGGTGGTGACGCGGGGCGCCGCGGGAGCGCTCGCCGTCGCGGTCGGTGACGACGGCGTGCCGCGGTGGTACGACGTCGGCGCCGCCGCGGTGCACGCGGCCGTCCAGGCCGAGGGCGCCGGCGACGCGTTCGCCGCGGGGCTGCTGTGGGCGACGCTCGCGGGTGCGCCCGTGCCGGAGGCGCTCGCCCTGGCGTCGGCGACGGGCGCGGTCGCGGTGGCCGGACCGGGGCTCGGCGCGCCCGACGCCACCCCGCGGACCGTGCGGCGGCTCGTCGAGCGGGTGGTCGTGACGCCGCGCTGACAGGCGTCCGGGCCCATGCCGGGCGGCGGGTCAGCCGCCGGAGACGGACAGCTCGGCCTCGTGGAGCTCCTGGCGGAACTCGTCGGACAGCTCGCGGGAGTCCAGCCACCCGTACGGCAGGATCGGCCGCTTCGGCGAGCCGGCACGTCCGCGCTGACCCTCGGCCGGTGCGCCCGGGTACGGCTGCTCCTGGTCCAGCCGCGCCAGCAGGTCGTCGAGCTCCGCGAGCGACGAGACGAGCCCCAGCTGCGCGCGCAGCTCCCCGCCCACCACGTACCCCTTGAAGTACCAGGCCATGTGCTTGCGCATCTCGCGCAGCGCCTTCGACTCGTCGCCGAAGTGGTCGACCATGAGCTCGGCGTGGCGGTGCACGACGCGTGCGACCTCACCCAGGCCGGGCCGGATGCGCGCGTCCGAGCCGGCGAACGCCGCGGCGAGGTCGGCGAAGAGCCACGGCCGTCCCTGGCAGCCGCGGCCGACGACCACGCCGTCGCACCGGGTGTGCGCCACCATCGCGAGCGCGTCCTCGGCCGACCAGATGTCGCCGTTGCCGAGGACGGGGATGTCGGTGACGGCCTCCTTGAGGGTCGCGATGGCATCCCAGTCGGCGGTGCCCGAGTAGTAGTCGGCGGCCGTCCGGCCGTGCAGCGCCACCGCCGCGACGCCCGCGTCCTGCGCCGTGAGGCCCGCCTCCACGTACGTCAGGTGGTCCTCGTCGATGCCCTTGCGCATCTTGACGGTGACGGGCACGCCGACCGGGCGGGCGGCGTCCACCGCGGCCCGCACGATCGACGCGAACAGGTCCCGCTTCCACGGCAGCACCGCGCCGCCGCCCCGGCGCGTCACCTTGGGCACCGGGCAGCCGAAGTTGAGGTCGACGTGGTCGGCCCGGTCCTCCTCGACGAGCATGCGGACCGCCGCGCCCACGGTCGCCGGGTCGACGCCGTAGACCTGCACCGAGCGCGGCACCTCGTCCGGCTCGAACGAGATGATCCGCAGCGACTCGGGGCTCCGCTCGACGAGCGCCCGGCTCGTCGTCATCTCCGCGACGTAGAGGCCGGCGCCCGACTCGCGGCACAGGCGCCGGAACGCCGCGTTCGTCACGCCCGCCATGGGCGCGAGGACGACCGGCGTGTCGACGGTGATCGGGCCGATGCGCAGCGGCGGCAGCGCGCGACGGGCCGCGGCGGGCGCGTCGGTCGACGGGGCGGTGGTGGTCTGCACGGCTCCATTGTCACCCGGTCGGCCGCCGACCTCACCCGTGGTCCCCGGGAGGTCGCAACCCTCGGGCAGGCTGCTGCGTCGAAGGAGGTGTGACCATCACGCACCCGCCGCCCGAGGGGCCCGCGTCCCTGCCCCCGACCACCCCGGCGAGCGAGACGGCGCCGGTGGTGCCGCGGGTCCTGCCGGCGCACGGCGGCGGTCGCGCGGACCGCGACGCCGAGTTCACCGCCTTCATGGCCGACGCCGGCACGGCGCTGCTGCGCACGGCGTGGCTGCTCGTCGGCGACGCGCACCGCGCCGAGGAGCTGGTGCAGCAGGCGCTCGTGCGGACCTACGGCGCGTGGGGACGCGTGCGCGGCGGCGACCGGCGGCGTACACGCGCCGCACGCTCGTCAACCTGCGCACGGACACGTGGCGGCGCCGGCGGCGGGAGGTGCTCACCGCACCTGACGACCTGCCCGAGTACGCCGCCGCGGCGGGCACGGGCGCCGTGCACGACCGCGACACCCTCGTCCGCGCGCTCGGCCGGCTCACGCCCCGGCAGCGCCGCGTCGTCGTCCTGCGGCACCTGGTCGGCCTGACCGAGCGCGAGGTGGCCGAGGACCTGGGCATCAGCACGGGCACGGTCAAGTCGACCGCCTCGCGCGCGCTCGCCGCCCTCCGCGCGGACCTGACGGTCGACGTGGCGCGGACGGCGACCGCCTCCACCCCCGCACGCACCCGACCCGAGGAGACCCGATGACGCTCACCGACGACGAGGTCGCCACCGCGCTGCGCGCACGGGCGGACCGGGACGCACCGACGATGACGCTCGACCCGGTCCGGACGATCGCCCGCGGTCGGCGCCGGCGCGCCGCCACCGCGGGCGCCGCGGCCGGCGCCGCCGCCGTGACGGCCGTCGGTCTCGTGCTCGGCACGGCCGCGCTGGTGGCGCCGCCGACCGCCGACGCCCCGACCGCGACCGCACCGGACGCCACCGCGCCGGACTCCGGCGCACCGGTCGCGACCGCCGCACCGGACGTCGCCGACCTCGCCGAGGGCCTGCAGGCCGCACGCGGGGCGGTCCCACGCACGCTCGCCGACGGAAGCACGTGGTGGGACACGGGGATCGGCTCGGCCGCGACCGGGGAGACCGTCGCGTTCGGCACGGTGGACGGCGACGTCCCCGGGTTCGGGATCCTCGACGCGACGGGGCACGTCGCGTACCCGATGCCGCTGCGGTGGTCGCCCGACGACACGCTCGCCGAGCACGGCCCGGCGGACGGCTACTTCGCGCAGACCGGTCTTGCGGTCGGCACGAGGGAGGACGTCGTCGACGTGGTGCTCGGTGCCGTGCCGGCGTGGATGCCGGGGGCGCGTGTCGCGCACGTGCTGCCGACCGGCGTCGTGGACGCGACGGGTGCCGTGCGCCACGTCGTCGAGGTCCCGACGTTCCCCGAGCCGGCCGGCTCGGGCGCCAGCCTGTTCGTGATCGGCGGCTCGGGAGTCTTCGACATGAGCTCCCCCGGGCCGGAGGACGGGGTCGTCCTGTGGTCGCCGTCGGTCACGGTGTTCGTCGGCACGGACGGCAGCGCGTACGTCAACGGCCTGCCGGTCACGCGCGACCAGCTCGCCCTGTGGGCGCCCGGCGCGCCGGTCGAGCAGGTGGTGGCGGACCTGGTCGCCCTCGGGGCGCACCTCTGAGGGCACGCCCGACCCACGACGCACGCCGTCACGACGACGCCGGGCCGGCGGGTGCACGGAGCACCCGCCGGCCCGGCGTGGGTCGTGCGGTCACGCGCCGACGAGGCGCTGGGCCAGGTACGGCGTGACCTGGTCGAGCGCGACCCGCTGCTGCGACATGTCGGCGCCGTGGCGGTGACGGCCTCTGTGGAGGTTCCTGTCACACCAGGTCGTGCGAGGCCGGCGCCCCCCGTCGGGCGGCGCCGCAATCACGCGACGGCGCGATCGGCTGCCGCCCGGTGCGATCACCTCGGGATGCCCGATGACCTGGCACGCCGTCCGGATCGCGTGCTCGAGCTGGTCGCGGCGCACTCAGCTCGCGCTCGCGAGCACGAGCGAGCGCTCCTCCTGCGAGAGGATCCCTCCCAGAGGGGATACCTCGCGCATTGCGACCGAGTCGCGGTCGAGCCCGGTCAGGACCCGTCGGAGCCCCCGCACGTCGTGCTGCGAGATCATGGTGCTCCACCGCTCGAGGTTGCGCACGTGCGGCTCGCCCGTGACGCTCCGGCGCAGCCGCTCGAGGTTGGTACGGACGACCGGTTCCCAGTCGACGAGCGATCCTGGCGTCAGCGACAGGCAGAGCTGACGGTGGAGGAGCCACGACCGCCGCTCGGACCTGGTGAGCGACTGCTCGACGGGACGCCGCACGACCTCGAGCCGGTACCCCATGCACGACAGCAGGTGGTCGAGCTTGTCGTCGCTGAACTCCACCCTGCCGGACAGGAACTGGCTGATGCTCGGCTGGTGCACGCCGCTCAGCCGGGACAGCTGCGACTGGGTGGTACGCGTGCTGCGCATCACCCGGTCGAGCACGTCCCGACGAGAACCCATGCGCCGACTATAGCGCGCGGTGCTATAGCCGTCAGTGCCCGACGCACCGCGGACCGGCGTCCGTCCCGGTCGCGGGTCCCGGCTCGGGGGACGCAGCGGGGCACCCACCACGACGGACACGTCCGACCGCCCGCGACCTGCCGACCGGCCGCGCCGGGAGGCCGCGGACGGTCGTGCGGTCAGGCGCCGACGAGGCGCTGGGCCAGGTACGGCGTGACCTGGTCGAGCGCGACGCGCTGCTGCGACATGTCGTCGCGGTGGCGGATGGTGACGGCCTGGTCGTCGAGCGTGTCGAAGTCGACGGTGATGCAGAACGGCGTGCCGATCTCGTCCTGGCGGCGGTAGCGGCGGCCGATCGCACCGGCGTCGTCGAAGTCGACGTTCCAGTTCTTGCGCAGCTCCGCGGCCAGGTCGCGCGCCTTGGGGCTGAGCTGCTCGTTGCGCGAGAGCGGCAGCACCGCGGCCTTGACGGGCGCCAGGCGCGGGTCGAGGCGCAGCACCGTGCGCTTGTCGACGCCGCCCTTGGTGTTGGGCGCCTCGTCCTCGGTGTACGACTCGACGAGGAACGCCATGAGCGAGCGGGTCAGGCCCGCGGCCGGCTCGATGACGTACGGCACGTACCGCTCGTTCTTCTGCTGGTCGAAGTACGACAGGTCCTGGCCGGAGTGCTGCGCGTGCGTCGACAGGTCGAAGTCGGTGCGGTTGGCGATGCCCTCGAGCTCGCCCCACTCCGAACCGGTGAAGCCGAAGCGGTACTCGATGTCGACCGTCCGCTTGGAGTAGTGCGACAGCTTCTCGGCCGGGTGCTCGAAGTGGCGCAGGTTCTCCGGGGCGATGCCCAGGTCCGTGTACCACTGCGTGCGCGTGTCGATCCAGTACTGGTGCCAGTCCTCGTCGGTGCCCGGCTCGACGAAGAACTCCATCTCCATCTGCTCGAACTCGCGCGTGCGGAAGATGAAGTTGCCCGGCGTGATCTCGTTGCGGAAGGACTTGCCGATCTGGCCGATGCCGAACGGCGGCTTCTTGCGTGCGGCCGTGAGCACGTTCTGGAAGTTCACGAAGATGCCCTGCGCGGTCTCGGGGCGCAGGTAGTGCAGGCCGGACTCGTCCTCGACCGGGCCGAGGTACGTCTTCAGCATCATGTTGAAGTCGCGCGGCTCGGTCCACTCGCCGCGGGTGCCGCAGTTGGGGCACGCGATGTCGGCGAGGCCGCCCTCGGGCGCGCGGCCCTTCTTGGCCTCGAAGTCCTCGAGCAGGTGGTCCTCGCGGAACCGCTTGTGGCAGGACAGGCACTCCGTCAGCGGGTCGGTGAAGACGCCGACGTGGCCGGACGCGACCCACACCTGGCGCGGCAGGATGACGGACGAGTCGAGGCCGACGATGTCGTCGCGGCTGGTGACCATCGCACGCCACCACTGGCGCTTGATGTTCTCCTTCAGCTCGACGCCGAGCGGTCCGTAGTCCCACGCGGAGCGTGTGCCCCCGTAGATCTCGCCGCTCGGGAAGACGAACCCCCGGCGCTTGGCGAGGGAGACGACGGCGTCGAGGCGGGAGGCGGTGCTGGCCACTGGGTTCTCCTGGGTCGAGGAAGCCCGCGGCTGGGTGCCGCGGGGCACAACCGCCACAGCGTAGCCGCCGGGCCACCGGTCGTTTTGACATCCGTTCGCGCCGTAGTTGAGAATCGGTCTCATGTCCAGGTCCTCCCGCGCCCTCGCGCTGCTCGCCGTCCCCGCCCTGCTGGTCGCGGGGTGCTCCTCCGGGGGCACGGACGCGGGCTCCGGCGGGACGGGCGGCGACCGCGTCGCCGTGCTGGCGTCGTTCTACCCGCTCCAGTTCGTCGCAGCGGAGGTGGGGGGTGACCGCGTCGAGGTGTCGTCGATGACGCCGCCCAGCGCAGAGCCGCACGACCTCGAGCTCTCCCCCGCGCAGGTCGCCGACCTCTCGTCCGCCGACGTCGTCGTCTACCAGTCGGGCTTCCAGGCGGCCGTGGACGAGGCGGTCGAGCAGACCCGGCCGGCGCACGTCGTGGACGCGACGCAGGCCGCCGGCCTGAGCGAGGGCGGCGCCCACGCCGACGAGCACGAGGGCGAGGAGCACGCCGACGAGCACGAGCACGGCTCGCTCGACCCGCACTTCTGGCTCGACCCGACGCTCATGCCCGACGTCGCCGACGCCGTCGCCGACGCGCTCACCGAGGTGGACCCGGACGGCGCCGACACGTACCGCTCGAATGCCGACGCGCTCGGCGAGCGCTTCGCGGCCCTCGACGAGGAGTACCGCACCGGCCTGGCGACGTGCGAGCGGGACGTGATCGTGACGTCGCACGAGGCGTTCGGCTACCTCGCGGAGCGCTACGGCCTCGAGCAGGTCGGCATCTCGGGCGTCGACCCGGAGGCCGAGCCGTCGCCGGCACGCCTGCGCGAGGTCGGGGACCTGGTGCGGGAGAGCGGCGTCACGACGATCTTCTTCGAGACGCTCGTGAGCCCGAAGGTCGCCGAGACACTCGCCGCCGACCTGGGCGTCGGCACGGCCGTGCTCGACCCGCTCGAGGGCCTGACGGACGACGCGCAGGACTACTTCGGCGTCGCCGAGCAGAACCTCGAGCAGCTGCGCGTGGCATTGTCGTGCGCGTGACCTCGCCGTCCGCCGCCCCCGCCGCGGTGCCCGCCGCCGGTGCCCCTGCGGTGCCCACCATCGACGCCCGCGACGTGCACGTGACCCTCGGCGGACGCCCGATCGTCCGCGGCGTCGACCTCCGGGTGCCCGCAGGTCAGGTGCTGGCCCTGCTCGGCGCCAACGGGTCCGGCAAGTCGACCCTCGTCCGCTCGCTGCTCGGTGTCGTCCCGCTCGCCTCCGGCTCGGTGCACCTGCTCGGCGCGCCCCTCGGCCGCCAGGTGCCCTGGCAGCAGGTGGGGTACGTGCCGCAGCGCATGGCCGCCGGCGGCGGCGTGCCCGCGACGGCGCTCGAGGTCGTCGGCTCGGGCCTGCTGCACGGCCGGCGCCTCCTCCCGCCGCGCGACCGGCGCGCCCGCGCCCGCGCCGCGCTCGAGACGCTGGGGGTCGGCCACCTGCTGCACCGCCGGGTCCAGGAGCTGTCGGGCGGCCAGCAGCAGCGCGTCCTCATCGCCCGCGCCCTCGTCCGCGACCCTCGCCTGCTCGTCCTCGACGAGCCGACGTCCGGCATCGACGTGCCCACGCAGGAGACGTTCGTCCGGACCGTCGCCGCACTGCGCGACGCCGGCACCACGGTGCTCGTGATCCTGCACGAGATCGGCCCGTTCGCGCCGCTCATCGACCGGGCGGTCGTGCTGCGGCACGGCCGCGTGGTGCACGACGGCGCACCGCCGGTCGCACGCGGCGAGCACGGGTCCGCCGAGCACGACCACACGCACCCGCACGCCGACCCCGCCCCGCCGTCCGACGGCCCCGACCTGCAGCTGGGGGTGGCACCGTGACGTGGTGGACCGAGCTCGCCGAGCTCCTCTCCTCGCCGCTCATGCAGCGCGCGCTGATCGCGGCCGTGCTCGTGGGCGCCGCCGCACCGGTGGTCGGCACGTTCCTCGTGCAGCGCCGCCTCGCGCTCATGGGCGACGGCATCGGCCACGTGGCCCTCACCGGCGTCGCCGTGGGCTGGCTCGTGGGCAGCTGGGCCGCCGCCTCCCCCGCCGACGCGCTCGCCGTGCCCGGCGCAGTCGTGGCGGCCGTCATCGGGTCGGTCGTCATCGAGCTCGTGCGCGAGCGTGGCCGCACGAGCGGCGACCTCGCGCTCGCGATCATGTTCTACGGCGGCATCGCCGGCGGCGTGCTGCTCATCAAGGTCGCCGGCGGCACGAACGCGAACCTCATGAGCTACCTCTTCGGCTCCATCGCCACCGTCACGACCGCGGACCTGTGGTGGACCGTCGCGCTCGCCGCGCTCGTCCTCGGCGTGGGCGTCGGCCTGCGGTGGGTGCTCTTCGCCGTCAGCCACGACGAGGAGTTCGCGCGCGCCAGCGGGCTGCCCGTCCGCCTCGTGTCGATGGTCGTCGCGACGCTCGCCGCGCTCACCGTGACGATCGCGATGCGCGTCGTGGGCCTGCTGCTCGTCAGCGCGCTGATGATCGTGCCGGTCGCCGTCGCGCAGCTCTACGCGCGCTCGTTCGGCCGCACGATGGCGGTGGCGAGCGCCGTCGGGGTGGCGGTGAGCGTCGTCGGCCTCACGGTGACGTACTGGAACGACGTGCCGCCGGGCGCCACGATCGTCGTCCTCGCCATCGCCGTGTACGCCGTGGGTGCCGCGGTGCGTCCGCTGGTGCACCGCCGGGCGCCGGGCGAGGACCCGCACCCCGACATGTCCGACGACGTCCTCGTGCCGGGCGCGACCGCGGACGACTGCGCGCCCGCACCCGCGGCGCCGCCGCACCGCTGACGGCGCGCCACGCCCGGCGGCGGGCGCCGGCGCCGGCGGGACCCAGGTCACGTCCGGGCCCGCGCGGGGCGGACGTAGGATCGCTCGCGTGACGGAGGTCGTGCGTGCCTACGGCCTCGACGGCCTGCCCCTGGGGCTCGTGCTCCTCATCCTCTTCGTCGCCGTGCTGGCCCGGTCGCACGCGACCTACTGGGCGGGCCGCGCGGTCGCCCGCGGCGCGGCGTACGAGGGCACGCACCGACACGGCCCCCGCCTGTGGCAGCGCACCGTCGACCGGCTCGCCGGGTTCGCCGGGACGCCGCTGGCCCGCACCGGCCTGGCGCTGGTCCACCGGTGGGGCCCGCTCGCGGTCACCGCCGGCTACCTCACGGTCGGGGTGCAGACCGCCGTGTTCGCCGCCGCGGGGCTGCTGCGCATGCCGTACCTGCGGTTCACCGTCGCGTCGCTGCCCGGGTCGGCGGCGTGGGCGGCGGTCTGGGGCACCATCGGCCTGTCGGCCGTGTGGGGTGCCGTCGCGCTCGCGGCGGGGTCCCCCTGGGGCGTGGCCGCGCTGCTCGCCGCCGCCGCCGTCGTCACGCTCGTCGTCGTGCGCGCGCGCCGTCGCCGTGCCGCCGAGGCGGCCGCCGCCGGCACCGCGTCGGGCGGCACCGTCCCCGGCGCGACGACGCCGCACCCGCGCTGAGGCGCGGACGCGGCGTCGTGGTCGGGGGGCCGGGCGGACCGTCAGTCCGGCGGCTCCTTCGTCTGGTCGTCGACGTCCGGCACGTCCTGCGCGCGCGGGCTCTCGCCCTGCAGCTCGTCGATCAGCTTCGAGGCGTCGGCCTTGGTGAGGTTCTCGGGGACGTCGCGGCCCGCCTCGCGCGCCAGCGTCCCGAGGTAGCTCAGCTGGGCGCCGGTGGCGGGCTCGTCGCCCGTGGTCCAGTCGTCGGGGTCCTTGATCGTGCTCGACCCGGTGGGGTCGGACGGGTCCTGCACGGAGGTGTCGCCGGGGTCGCTCGTCATGCGGCCACGCTACGACGCCCCTCCGACAGCCGCGCGCCGGGCCCGGGCGCCCCCGCGGCTCCATGACCGGCGGGGCGACGGCGGCGTCCGTGCCGACCGCCTCCGGCCGCCGGGGCGGCGCACTGCGTCAGGCGCCGTGGGCGGGCGAGACGCAGAACTGGTTGCCGTCCGGGTCGGCCAGCACGGTCCACGCGAACCCGTCCGGCAGCGCGTGGTCGCCGACGCTCGCCGCGCCGGCCGCGAGGCAGTCGTCGACGAAGCGCGGGACGTCGTCGACGGCCAGGTCGACGTGCACGCGGTTCTTGCCGGGCGTCGGGTCCGTGACCTCCTGGAACCCGAGCGTGACGCCGCCGGGTGCCGAGGGGTGCAGCATCACGAACCCGGGGTGCGCCTGCAGGTGCCCACCGGTGCGTGCGGCCCACCAGACGGCGAGCGCGTGCGCGTCCCGCGTGTCGAACGTGACCATGCCGACGCGCGCGACGGCACGGGTCGTGCCGGGCACGGGCGGGACGAAGGGGGCGGGGACGTCGTCGTCGGTCATGGCGCGAGGCTAGCGGCGCCCACCGACGCCGCGCGGCACCCGGCAGCGACGCGCCCCCGCTCAGCCCGCGGGCGCCGCCGGCGCGTCGACCGCGCCGCCGTACCGGCGGTCCCGCCTCGCGTACGTCTCGACCGCCCGCCACAGGTGCCGGCGGTCCACGTCGGGCCACGGCTCGTCGAGGAACACCATCTCGGCGTAGGCGGACTGCCACAGCATGAAGTTGGAGATCCGCTGCTCGCCGGACGAGCGCAGGAACAGGTCGACGTCCGGCAGGTCCGGCTCGTCGAGGTAGCGGGCGAGCACCTTCTCGTCCACCTTGTCGGCCTTGAGGCGCCCCGCGGCGACCTCCTGCGCGACGGCCTTCGCGGCGTCCGCGATCTCGGCCCGGCCGCCGTAGTTGACGCACATCGTCAGCGTGCACGTCACGTTGCCGACCGTCTGCCGCTCGGCCGTCTCGAGCTCGGCGATCACCGAGCGCCACAGCCGCGGGCGACGCCCGGCCCACCGCACCCGGACGCCCCACGAGTCCATGAGATCGCGACGGCGGCGGAGCACGTCGCGGTTGAAGCCCATGAGGAACCGCACCTCGTCGGGCGAGCGGTTCCAGTTCTCGGTCGAGAACGCGTACGCGGAGACGTACTCCACGCCGATCTCGATGGCGCCGGCGACGATGTCGAGCAGGGACGCCTCCCCCGCGGCGTGCCCGGCCGTGCGCGGCAGGCCGCGCGCGTTGGCCCAGCGGCCGTTGCCGTCCATGACGACCGCGACGTGCCGGGGCACCAGCTCACGGGGCACGGCGGGAGGACGCGCACCGCTCGGGTGCGGCGGGGGCGGGACCGGCATCAGACCCTCTCGACCATCGGGAGCGAGCGCAGCCGGCGCTCGAGGTGGAACTGGCAGAACGCCGCGACGAGGCCGTTGCCCTCGGCGCGGTGCCGCTCCGCGCTCGTGTCGGCGACGGACCAGTCACCCGACAGCAGCGCCGCGAGCAGCGCGAACGTCTCGGGCGCGGGCGCCGCGGCACCGGGCGGCCGGCACGCACCGCACACGGCCCCGCCCACCGCCACCGCGAACGCGTGGTGCGGGCCCGGGGCGCCGCACCGCGCGCAGTCCGTGAAGCTCGGCGCCCAGCCCGCGATCGCGAGCGCGCGCAGCAGGTAGGAGTCGAGCACGAGCCCGGGGGCGTGCTCACGCGTCGCGAGCGCCCGGACGGCGCCCACGAGCAGCCAGTACTGCTGCACCGCCGGCTCGCGCTCGGCCTCGACCAGCCGGTCCGCCGTCTCGAGCATGACCGTGCCGGCCGTGTACAGCGTGTAGTCCTCGCCGATCCGGCGCCCGTACGGGCCGATGGTCTCCGCCTGCGTCACGACGTCGAGGTTGCGCCCCGTGCTGAGCTGGAGGTCGACGTGCATGAACGGCTCGAGCCGGGAGCCGAACCGGGACGTCGTGCGCCGCACCCCCTTGCCGACGGCACGGACCTTGCCGTGCTCGCGGCTGAGGAAGGTGACGATGCGGTCGGCCTCCCCCAGCTTGTGGGTGCGCAGGACGATCGCCTCGTCGCGGTAGAGGCTCACCGGGCCATTCTGCCCCGTGCCACCGACAGCCGGGCGCCGACGCCCGCGACGCCGACGGGCGTGGGGGTCGGCCGTGCCGCCGGCACCCGGGCGTGCGGGTGCCGGCGGCACGACGTCTCACGCCGGGACGCGGAGGTCGTCCGCGTCCCGGCGTCCGCCGTGGCCGTGCAGGGGTGGCCTGCGACGCCGCGGCGGGGTCCTGGTCGCGTCAGCGCTGGTGACGGTTGACGGCGGAGACGATCGCCTTGAGGGTCGCGGTCGTGATGGACGGGTCGATGCCGACGCCCCAGAGGATGTCGTCGCCGATGGCGCACTCGACGTACGCCGCCGCGGTGGCGTCCCCGCCCGCCGACAGCGCGTGCTCGGCGTAGTCGAGCACCGCCACGTCGACGCCCTCGGCGTTGAGCGCGGCCACGAAGGCGGCGACGGGGCCGTTGCCCGTGCCGCGCAGCGTGCGCGCCGCGCCGCGGTCCACGACGTCGACCTCGAGCGTGTCGTCGCCGCCCTCCGCGCTCGTCGCCCGCGTGCCCCGCAGGGCGAACCGGCCCCACGGCTCGAGCGGCCCGCCGGGCAGCGCCGGCAGGTACTCGTCGCTGAAGATCGTCCACAGCTCGTCGGCCGTGACCTCCGTGCCGTGCCGGTCCGTGTGCCGCTGCACGACCTGCGAGAACTCGATCTGCAGGCGGCGCGGCAGGTCCAGGTCCCGCTCGGACTTCAGCAGGTACGAGATCCCGCCCTTCCCCGACTGCGAGTTGACGCGGATGATCGCCTCGTAGCTGCGGCCGACGTCCTTCGGGTCGATCGGCAGGTACGGGACGGCCCACTCCGCGTCGGCGACCGGCGTGCCGGCCGCCGCGGCGCGCGCCTCGAGGGCGTCCAGGCCCTTCTTGATGGCGTCCTGGTGCGAGCCCGAGAACGCCGTGAAGACGAGGTCGCCGCCGTACGGGTGCCGCTCGTGCACCGGCATCTGGTTGCAGCGCTCGACGGTGCGGCGGATGCGGTCGATGTCGGAGAAGTCGACCTGCGGGTCGATGCCCTGGCTGAACAGGTTGAGGCCGAGCGTGACCAGGTCGACGTTGCCGGTGCGCTCGCCGTTGCCGAACAGGCAGCCCTCGATGCGGTCCGCGCCGGCGAGGAACCCGAGCTCCGCCGCCGCGACGGCCGTGCCGCGGTCGTTGTGCGGGTGCAGCGACAGCACGACGCTCTCGCGGTGGTGCAGGTGGCGGCCCATCCACTCGATGGAGTCGGCGTAGACGTTCGGCGTCGCCATCTCCACGGTGGCCGGCAGGTTGACGATCACCGGCCGGTCCGGCGTCGGCTCCAGGACGTCGAGCACCGCGTTGCAGATGCGCACGGCGAACTCGAGCTCGGTGCCCGTGTACGACTCGGGGCTGTACTCGTAGAACACCTCGGTGTCCGGGATCAGCTCCTCGTACTTCTTGCAGAACCGCGCGCCGGAGACGGCGATGTCGACGATGCCGTCCTCGTCGGAGCGGAAGACGACCTCGCGCTGCAGCACGGACGTCGAGTTGTACAGGTGGACGATCGCCTGCTTCGCGCCGGCCAGCGACTCGTAGGTGCGCTCGATGAGGTGCTCGCGCGCCTGCGTCAGCACCTGGATGACCACGTCGTCGGGGATGCGGTCCTCCTCGATCAGCATCCGCACGAAGTCGAAGTCGGTCTGCGAGGCGGCGGGGAAGCCGACCTCGATCTCCTTGTAGCCCATGCCGACCAGCAGCTCGAACATCTCGAGCTTGCGCGCCGGGCTCATCGGCTCGATCAGGGCCTGGTTGCCGTCGCGCAGGTCGACGGCGCACCAGCGGGGCGCCTGCGTCATGCGCTTCGTCGGCCACGTGCGGTCCGGCAGGTCGACGCGGATCTGCTCGTGGAACGGGCGGTACCGGTGGGACGGCATGCCGGAGGGCTGCTGCGGGTTCCGCTCGGCGCTCGGGGCAGCGCTGGGGGTGACGGTCATCGGGGTGTCCTTCGTCGCGGGTCTCGGCGGGCGGTCAGCCGGGCACGGCGCACTCCGCGACGAGGAGCCGGCCTAGAGGGCCTCGTCGCGGCGACGAAGAAGGAGCGAGCGGTGCGCCACGGGACGACCATACCCCCGCCCCGCCGGGCCGCCGCAACCGCGGACCGGGTGCGCCCCGCCGGGTGGACGCTCAGCCGAGGACGACGGCCTCGGTGTCGGTGCGGGCGACGAGCGTGCCCCCGACCCCCTCGAGCGACCTGACGCCCGCGGGCAGCGGCACCGACCACACGCGCACGCCGTCGTGCAGGCCGCGCGCCGACAGCGCCCACCGGTCGGCGCCGTCCGGCTCCGCGGCGAGCACGAGGCGACCGTCGGTCACGGGCGCGAACGGCATGGCCCGCCCCGTCCGGTGCTCCCACAGGGGCGTCCCGTCGCGCGCGTCGACCACCGCCAGGGCCGCGTCGCCCCAGAGCACCACCGCGCCGTCCACGGTGGCCACCGGCGAGTGCGACGTCGCGAGCTCCCACACGGTCGTGCCGTCCTCCGGGTCGAGCGCCGCCACGCGGTTCCCGAGGTCGGTGAGCAGGACCTCCACCGAGCCGTCGTCCGCGGCGAGACGCACGGGCACGCCGGGCACGCGCACGCCGCGGCTGCCGTCCCGGTCGTGCAGGTGCGCGCCGCCCACGGGCGCCCACGTCGCGAACCGTCCGTCGGGCAGCGGCGCCACGACGAGCTGGCGGCCGGCCGCACCGTGCGCCACCACGCCGCCGGACGCGGCGTCGAGCACCGTGGTCGCCTCGCCACCCAGCACCACGACGCCGCCGACCACGGAGAGCGCCGGGGCGACGCGGCCGCTGCCCGGCGTGACCAGCACGTCGGCGGACCGGTGCGACCACAGCACCTCACCGGCCGCGCCCGTGCGACGCTCCACGAGCACGCGCCCGTCGGCCTGGACGGTGGCCACCACCAGGTCGTCGGCGACCCGGCGCGCGCCCACGAGCGGGTCCGCCACGTCCCAGCTGCCGAGCCGGCTGCCGTCCGCGGCGTCGAGCGCGACCATGCGCGTCGGCGGCACGGACGCGACCGTCTCGCGCGTACGGGAGTACACGACCCGCGGCTGCGTCCACCGGCACAGCACGACGGTGCTTTCCGCGGCCCCGGGCGGGCAGCTGACCGCGACCGCGTCGAACCCCGCCGCGCTCGTCGCGACCAGCTCGGCGCCCCACCGCGCCTCGCCGGTGCGCGGGTCGTGCGCCCGCACCTCCCACGTGCCGGTGGCGTCCGAGACCGCGAGGACGTGCCCGCCGGCCGCGAGGACGCCCGTGCGCCCCGCCGCGGGGGCGCGCCAGAGCTCGCCCGGCGGCGCGTCGAGCGGGCGGACGAAGCCCGGCAGGCCCGCGATCGCGTCGGCGCGCGCCGCGGCCGCACGCGTGACGACCTGCGTCGCCACCACGGCCGCCACGACGACGACCACCGCCGCGAGCACGGCGGGCCACCAGCGCGGGACGCCGGACCGGCCGGGCCGCCGACCGGGCACGGGCGCCTCGCCGCCGCCCTGGCGCGGGTCGGCACCCGCCGGCGCCGGCGCGTCCTCGTCGTCGGTGTCGGCGAGCTCGACCAGCTGCATCCGCGCAGCCGGGCGCAGGCCCGTCATGGCAGGACTCTAGGCCCGCGAGGTGCCCTCCGCGCGACGCGCGCCCTCGGGGCCCAGGACGTCCGCGACGGACGTGCCCGGCACCGCGACCACGCGCAGCGACCGGTCGCCGAACACGACGACCGCACCCGGGCGCAGGCGCACCG
This sequence comes from Cellulomonas pasadenensis, assembly GCF_047229365.1. Classification (NCBI taxonomy): domain Bacteria; kingdom Bacillati; phylum Actinomycetota; class Actinomycetes; order Micrococcales; family Cellulomonadaceae; genus Cellulomonas; species Cellulomonas pasadenensis. Next base: position 27,593 of record NZ_JBFTEP010000043.1, read on the forward strand.
GGTGGTCGACGCGGCAGACGACCTGACCGCCGTCCGGCAGCGTCACGACGGTGCCGTTCGTCGAGCCGCGGTCCGTCACCCACGCGCCCGAGGGGTCGGTCCCGAGCTCGAGGTGCGTCTTGGAGACCGACCGGCCGGGGTCGGTGACCCGGACCACCTGCAGCCCGGGCGCCGGCGCGGGGTTGCGTCCCAGCACGGCCGTGCCCCCGACGGTGAGCGTGCGGCCGTCGTCGAGCGTGACGCGCAGGCCGCGCGCCGCACCCCGCCGCGGCGCCGGCACGACGTCCTCGCGCGGCGGCGCGGGCCGCGTCAGCTCGAGCTCCGGCGGCAGGCCGTCGGCGTCGTCGACGGGAGGCAGCGGCACGGGCGTCGCGGCCCGCACCAGCGGGAGCGCGCGCGTGTCGAGGTCCGGCGCGGCGCGCGGCGGGTCGAGCGGCGGCAGCACGAGCCCGCCGGTCGCGGTCGGCACCGAGCGCGGCGCCGGCGGCGCCTGCTCGGGGAC
>NZ_JBFTEP010000044.1:0-27476 GCF_047229365.1 Cellulomonas pasadenensis
ACGCTCGGGGGCCGGGGCGGCGGGTGCCGCCGGGGCCGTCGCGACCTCGGGCGCCGGCGCGGCCGGGGCGGGGGTCGCCTCGTCCGTCGTGACGTCCTCGACCTCGTCGACCGGCTCGGGACGGGCGGGCCGCTCGTCGCGCGGCTGGGAGGCGGCCGCGCGCCGCTGCTCCTTCACCTGGTCGGCCTTCTTCTTGGTCGGCCCGAGCACCATGATCATGTTGCGGCCGTCCTGCTTCGGCATGCTCTCGATGAAGCCGAGCTCGGCCACGTCGGCCGCCAGCCGCTGCAGCAGGCGCACGCCCATCTCCGGGCGCGACTGCTCGCGGCCGCGGAACATGATCATGACCTTGACCTTGTCGCCGGCCGCGAGGAACCGCTCGACGTGGCCCTTCTTCGTCCCGTAGTCGTGCGGGTCGATCTTGAGCCGGAAGCGGATCTCCTTGAGGACGGTGTTGGCCTGGTTCCGCCGGGCCTCACGCGCCTTCATGTCGGCCTCGTACTTGAACTTGCCGAAGTCCATGATCTTGCACACGGGCGGACGGGCCGTGGGCGCGACCTCGACCAGGTCGAGGTCCGCGTCCTGGGCCAGACGGAGCGCGTCCTCCACGCGGACGATGCCGACCTGCTCGCCGTTGGGGCCGACGAGTCGGACCTCGGCGACACGGATCCGATCGTTGATGCGGGGCTCGCTGATGTGGTGCTCCTCGGGTTCGTCGTGATGGACCCCAGGAACGAGGAAGGCCCCCGCCCTGGGCACGAGCGGAGGCCACGTCCGGACGGCGGCGCGCGCGGCGCGACCACCGATCAGGCCGACGGGGCTCCCGTCGACCTGAGGACTGGACCCGGTCCCTGTCGTCGGCGAGGCCGAGCGGGCGGGACCCAGGTGGGAAGGACTCCACTTGTGCACCCGCTCCACCGCGTGCCCCCGACTCCGGCACGGACACCCGGGTGAGCGGGAGGCCGTGCGGCGGGACGAGGGCGCGCGACAGCGCGGGTCAGTCGGGGACAACTGTAGCACCCCGGACCGCACACCGCCGGGGCCGCCCGCGCACGGCCCGGCCGGCCACGAGGGCCGCACGACGCGTCGGCGTGTCGTCACTTGAATGATTCCAGAAAACGTGGTGACCTGAGCGCATGACCGACACGGACCTGCTGCGGGACCGGGGCCTGCGGGTGACCGCCCCCCGGCTCGCGGTCCTCGACGCGCTCGAGGGCCACGCGCACCTCGACGCCGACGAGGTGCTCGGCCGCGTCCGCACCACGCTGCCCGCCGTGTCGGTGCAGGCCGTGTACGACGTCCTGCACGCCCTGACCGGCGCCGGCATCCTGCGCCGCATCGAGCCGGCCGGGCACCCCGCCCGCTACGAGCGGCGCGTCGGCGACAACCACCACCACGTCGTCTGCCGCGGCTGCGGCGCCGTCGACGACGTCGACTGCGTCGTCGGCCACGCGCCCTGCCTCGTGCCGAGCTCGACGTCGGGCTTCGCGGTCGAGGCCGCCGAGGTCACGTTCTGGGGCCTGTGCCCCGCCTGCCGGCAGGCCGGCTGACGCCCCTGCCGCCCCCGTCCCCCGCCGCCCCCGCGCGGCGGGTCGCTGCACCCCGGGCTGCGCCCGGACCGAGGAGAGGAACCCGCTTGTCCCACGTGCCCCCCACCACGACCAACGCCGGCGCGCCCGTCGCGTCCGACGCGCACTCGCTCGCGGTCGGCGCCGACGGCCCGATCGTCCTGCACGACCACTACCTGGTCGAGAAGCTCGCGCACTTCAACCGCGAGCGCGTCCCCGAGCGCGTCGTGCACGCCAAGGGCGGCGGCGCCTTCGGCACGTTCACCGTCACGAACGACGTCTCGGCGTACACGCGTGCCGCGGTGTTCCAGCCCGGCGCGGCGACCGAGATGCTGGCGCGCTTCTCCTCCGTCGCGGGCGAGAACGGCTCCCCCGACACGTGGCGCGACCCGCGCGGGTTCGCGCTGAAGTTCTACACGTCCGAGGGCAACTACGACCTCGTCGGCAACAACACACCCGTCTTCTTCATCCGTGACGGCATCAAGTTCCCGGACTTCATCCACTCGCAGAAGCGCCTGCCGGGCTCCCACCTGCGCGACAACGACATGCAGTGGGACTTCTGGACCCTGTCCCCCGAGTCGGCGCACCAGGTCACCTGGCTCATGGGCGACCGCGGCCTGCCGCGGTCGTGGCGGACGATGGACGGCTTCAGCTCGCACACCTACCAGTGGGTCAACGCCGCCGGCGAGCGCTTCTGGGTCAAGTACCACTTCCAGACGCAGCAGGGCATCGACAACCTGACGCCCGACGAGGCGGCGCAGCTCGCCGGCTCCGACGCGGACCACCACATCCGCGACCTGCACGAGCACATCCAGGACGGCGACTTCCCGCGCTGGACGCTGCGTGTCCAGGTCATGCCGTACGAGGACGCGAAGACGTACCGCTTCAACCCGTTCGACCTCACCAAGGTGTGGCCGCACGCGGACTACCCGCTGATCGAGGTCGGCGTGATGGAGCTCAACCGCAACCCGGAGAACTACTTCGCGCAGATCGAGCAGGCGACGTTCGCGCCGAGCAACTTCGTGCCCGGGATCGGCCCGAGCCCGGACAAGATGCTGCTCGCGCGGATCTTCTCCTACGCGGACGCCCACCGGTACCGCGTCGGCGTGAACCACGCGCAGCTGCCGGTGAACGCGCCGAAGTCGGAGGTGCACTCCTACTCCAAGGACGGCGCCGCGCGCGTGACCTTCCCGTCGGCGGACCGTCCCGTCTACGCGCCGAACTCGGTGGGCGGCCCCGCGGCCGACCCGGCCCGCGCGGCGGAGACCGGCGGCTGGGAGTCGGACGGCGAGATGGTCCGCGCCGCCGCGACCCTGCACCCGCAGGACGACGACTTCGGGCAGGCCGGCACGCTCTACCGCGAGGTCTTCGACGACGCGGCGCGCGCCCGCTTCCTCGAGACGATCACCGGGCACGTCGGCGCCGTGAGGAGCGACGACATCCGCGCCCGCGCGGTGCAGTACTGGACGAACGTGGACGCCGGCCTGGGCGCCGCGCTGCGCGAGGGGCTCGCCGCGCTCGGCGCGCCCGTCGAGGCGGGCGAGCCCGGCACGGCCGCGGTGCCCGTCGCCTGACGCGCACCACCGAACGGCACGGCCCCGTCCCGCACGCGCGGGGCGGGGCCGTCGCCGTCCCGCGGCCCGGGTGGGTCGGGAGGCGCGCGGCGGCGGGGACGTCGGCCGCGGGCGCCGGTGAGAGGATCGGTGCATGACCGACCCCACCGCCGAGCAGGACCAGCGCGCCGCCGACGCCGTGCGCGACATCGCGGACGTCGCCGCCGTCGAGGTCATCACGACGGCCGCCGTCCACCTCATGAGCGCCGCCGCCGTGAAGTGCGGCCTCGCCGAGGACGGCCCGGACGGGCCGGGGTCAGCGCACCGGGACCTCGACGAGGCCCGCAAGCTCATCACCGCGCTCGCCGCGCTCGTCACGGCCGCCGCCCCCGACATCGGCAACCAGCACGCCCGGTCCCTGCGCGACGGCCTGCGCTCCCTGCAGCTCGCCTTCCGCGAGGCCTCGCCCTTCCCCGACGCGCCCGGCGACGGCCCCGGCGAGAAGTTCACCGGCCCCGTCTCCTGACGCGACGGCGGTCGCGGCCGTCGGTCCGGCGCCCGCGCCCCCGCCGACCGGCGCTGCCGCGGGTGCGCCCGCGGTCGCCCGTCGCCGGCGCAGCACGCCCGTCAGCGCGAGGCCGACCAGGGCCACCGCCCCGCCGACGCCCGCGGCGGTGAGGAAGCCGGCACCGGCGCCGGCGCGGTCGATCGTCCAGCCGCACAGCGGCGCGCCGAGCGCGTTGCCGACGGTCTGCATCGTTCCGCTCCAGCCCATGACCTCGCCCCGGCGGTGCTCCGGGACGAGGCGGACGAGCGTGGCGTTGATCGACGCGAGCGCCGGCGCGCACGGCAGGCCGGCGACGACGACCGCCACCGCCAGCGCGGCCTGCCCCTGCACGAGCGCCGCCGGCACGGTCGCGACCGCGAGCAGCGCGACCAGCACCAGGGGCGACGGCTGCCGCGGGCTCGCTCCGTGCAGCAGCCCGCCCACGACGGAGCCGCCGGCCCACAGCGCGACCATCCAGCCGACGTCCGCCGCGCGCCCAGTGTCGGTCAGCGCCGCGACGAGGGACACGTCGGTGCCGACGAGCACGAACGCGGCGGCGACGGCGGCCAGCAGCACGACGACGAGCCGCGGCGTGAGCAGGCGGCCGCCCGCCGGTGCGGGGTCCGGCGCGGTGCCCGGGGCGCTGCGCGTCGGCGGGTCGGCCCACAGCAGCAGGACGCCCGCGCCGACCGTCGCGACCCCCACGACGGAGAGGGCGAGCAGGCTCGACCCCTGCGTCGCCAGCAGGGTGCCGACGACGGGACCGAGCATGAAGGTGAGCTCGGTGAGGACGGAGTCCAGGGCGAAGGCCGCCTTCTGCTGCGCGGGCGGCACGAGCACGGCCAGCGACTGGCGCACCACCGAGAACACGGGCACGAGGAACAGGCCGCCGACGAAGACGGCGCCGACGAGCGGCCCGTAGGTCAGGTGCGGCGCGACGAGCCACACGGCGGACTCGACGAGCACCGACGGCAGCAGGGCGCGGCGCAGGCCGAGGCGGTCGACGAGCCGTCCGCGCCACGGCGCGCCCACGGCGACGCCGACCGTCATCGACGCGGCGACCACGCCGGCACGTGCGTACCCCTCGTCGAGCGCCGTCACGACGTGCAGCGTCAGCACGATGCCGCTCATGGCGTGGGGCACGCGCGCGACGAGGGCGACGAGGAAGAGACGCAGCACGCCCGGCAGCCGCAGGACGTCGGAGTAGGAGGACCGCACGAGCGTCGATGGTCACACGCGGGGACCGCTCCGGCTGCATCGTTTCCCGAGCGTTGACGTGCCGTTGGGCGACCGATCGGGCGTACCGGACGGACCGCCCGCGCGGGCCCGGTGCCGGACGGTCCGTCGGCGGGACGCACCGGCGCTGCACCCCGGGCGACGGCCCGTCCCCGCCTATCCTGGCGCGATGACCGGCCCGAGCGGACCCACCCCCTCCCCCGGCCCCCGGCAGCCCCCGCAGGAGCCGGTGTGGTGGACGCCCTCGCCGCGCCCGCCGGCGCCCCCGCCCACCGACGCGACGTCCGCCCCCACCGCCGCCTCGGCGCCGCCCGCCGGCGGGTGGCCCGCGCCGCCACCGCCGCGCCGGAAGGCGGTCGTCGTGCTCGCGCTGGCGCTCGTCGGCGTGCTCGTCGCGGCCGGCCTGGTGGGCGCGCGGCTGTGGACGACGACGCGCGAGTGGGAGCGCGCCGCGGCCGACTGGGAGGCGCTCGCCCGCACCCACGGCGAGGAGCTCGCCCAGGCGACGGCGGAGCTCGAGGCGACCACCGGCGAGCTCGCGGCCACGCGGGACCAGCTGGCGACGGCCCAGACGCGCATCACCGAGCTCGCGGACGAGAAGGCGCAGCTCGGCGACACCACGGCGGCGCAGCAGCAGCTGGCCGACTACCAGGCGCGGGTCTCCGAGGCCGCGGGCACGGTCGCGACGGCGCTCGCCACGTGCATCGACGGCCAGGAGTCGCTCATCGGCTACCTCGAGGACGTCTCGCGGTACGACCCGGCGGAGCTGGCGCGGTTCCGCGCCGACGTGGAGCGCGTCTGCGGGAACGCGAGCGACGCGAACGCCGCGCTGCAGCGGGAGCTGGCGCGGTGAGCGGGCACGTCGGGCGCCGGGCGGGCAGGCGTCCGCGCGGGGCACGGACCGCCCCGGTGCGGTCGGCGCTCGCCGTGGGCGTCGTGGCGTCGCTGCTCGCAGCGTGCGCCGCCCTGCCCGCGCCGCCGCCGCCCGTGCCGACGAGCGTCGTGCCGAGCACGGCACCCGCACCGACGACGACGGAGGCCGGGTCGCAGCTGTCCCCCGACGGCTTCGACGCGGCGCAGCGCATGGCCGTGCGCATCCGGAACATCGGCTGCGGCGCGCTGTCCACGGGGTCCGGCTTCGCGATCGACGAGCACACGCTCGTGACGAACCGGCACGTCGTGGCCGACTCCGCGCAGCTCGAGCTCAGCACCTACGACGGGCGCGACGTCGCCGCGGAGGCCGCGAGCTCAGCCGCGCTCGCCGACCTGGCGGTGGTCCGCACGGTCGACGCCCTCCCGTCCGCACCGGTCCTCGCGGACGCCGACCCGGCGATCGGTGACGCCGTCACGGTCGTGGGCTACCCGCTCGGCCGCCGGCTCACCGTCACCGACGGCCGCATCATGGGCGCCGTCACCGACCCGTTGAACGCCAACCTGGGCGAGGTCCTCGTCACGGACGCACCCGTCGAGCCGGGCTCGTCGGGGTCGGCGGCGCTCGACTCGTCCGGGCGGGTCATCGGCGTGGTCTACGCCAAGAACGCCACGGGCATGAGCTTCGTCGTCCCCGTGAGCACGCTGCGCACGCTCCTCGCGGACGCCGCCGCGTTCGCCCCCGCACCCACGTGCGGCTGACCGGCCGCACCGACCACCGGAGCACGACGGCAGGGAGCCTCCCATGACCGAGCCCACGTTCGACCTGGCCGCCCTCACCCGAGCGGCCGCCGACAGCATCTCCGTCCGCCGGGCGTTCGGGGAGGCGTACGCGCAGGACGGCGCGCTGGTGATCCCGGTGGCCCGGGTCTCCGGCGCCTCGGGAGCCGGGGGCGGTGGCGGCGCCGACGCGCCCGACGGCGCCCACGGCGACGGCGGCGGCGGGGGCTTCGCCACGCACGTGCGACCGCTCGGCGTGGTGGTCGTCGACGCGCGCGGGACGCGGTGGGTGCCCACCGTGGACGTCGACAGGGCGATCCTCGGCGGGCAGCTCGCGGTCGCCGCGATCGCGACCGTGTGGCTGCTCGGTCGGGCGCTGCGGCGGCGCTGAGCGCTGCCACGGCGGGCCCGCGACCCGCTCAGCCGGCTGCGTGCAGCTTCAGCTCGAGCGAGTCCACGCGGGCGGCGACGACCGGGTCGGCGGCGAGCGCGGCGTTGACCTGCGCGAGCACGCGGTCGAGCGCGGACCGGTCCAGGCCCGGCAGCAGGCCGAGCCGCACGGCGACCTCCGCGCGCGTGCCCGGGACGGCGTCGACCGTGCGCACGAGGCGCACCGGCGCGAGCGCGGCGGCGACGGCCGCGGCCACCTCGGCGTCGACGACCCCGCCGACGACCGCCGGGCGCCACGTCTCGCCGCGCGCGAGCGCCTCGACGGCGGTACGGGGCAGCGCGACGGCGACCGGCCCGGCCGGGTCGACCACGACGACCTCCCAGCCCTCGGCGACCGCCGACAGCGCGGCCCGCGGCACGTCGCTCGGCACGGGCCGCGCGTCGGCACGCCAGCGCCGCAGGGCGTCGACGCCCGTGAACACCGGCAGCGCCGTGCGTCCGTCCGGCGTGCGGAGCGCGACGACGCCCGCGGACGCCTCCTTGTCGACGGTGTGCGCGTGACCGTCGTGCTCGACGACGTCCGCGACCTCGAGCTCGGCGAGCACGGGCACCAGCACGCGCGTCGGCGCGAGCGCGGCGACGACCTCGCCGAGGTCGGCCGTGCCGGCGGCGTGCCGGGCGAGCACCGCCGTCAGCGCGGCGTCCGCGGAGCCGTCGTCGCCGGCGAACGGCGACGACGGCGGCAGGGCGCGCCCGGTCACGGCCGCCCGGCGACGTCGAGCGCCTGCGGCAGCGTGAACGCACCGGCGTACAGCGCCTTGCCGACGATGGCGCCCTCGACGCCGACCGGCACGAGCGTGCGCAGCGCCTCCAGGTCGGCCAGGCTCGACACGCCGCCGGACGCCACGACGGGCGCGGACGTGCGCGCGCACACCTCGCGCAGCAGCTCGAGGTTCGGACCGCGCAGCGTGCCGTCCTTCGTCACGTCGGTCACGACGTAGCGCGAGCAGCCGGCCTCGTCGAGACGCGCCAGGACCTCCCAGAGGTCCCCGCCCTCCTCGGTCCAGCCGCGGGCCGCGAGCGTCGTGCCGCGCACGTCGAGGCCCACCGCGACCTGGTCCCGGTGGGAGGCGATGACGCGGGCCGTCCACTCCGGGTCCTCGAGCGCGGCCGTGCCGAGGTTGACGCGCGTCGCGCCGGTCGACAGCGCCCGCTCCAGCGACGCGTCGTCCCGGATGCCGCCCGACAGCTCGACCTTCACGCCGCGGCCCGCGAGCTCGCGCGTCACCTCGGCGAGCAGCGGGGCGTTCGAGCCCCGGCCGAACGCGGCGTCGAGGTCGACGAGGTGGATCCACTCCGCGCCGCCGTCGTACCAGTCGAGCGCGGCCGTCAGCGGGTCGCCGTAGGACGTCTCCGACCCCGCCTCCCCCTGCACGAGGCGGACGGCCTGCCCGTCGGCGACGTCGACGGCGGGCAGCAGCTCGAGGCGGGGCGTGTCGGGCATGGGACCTCTTTCGGGCGCGGGGCACGCCGCCGGGTCGGGCCGGTGGACGTGCGCGGTGGGGGCTGCGGTGCCGGGAGGCGCGCCGCTCAGCGCAGCGAGCCGACCCAGTTCGACAGCAGCTGGGCGCCGGCGTCGCCGGACTTCTCGGGGTGGAACTGCGTCGCCGCCAGCGGGCCGTTCTCGACGGCGGCGACGAACCGGCCGCCGTGCTCGGACCACGTGACGAGCGGTGCCGGCATCGGGTGCTCGCCGGGCGCCGGCGTGTCCGCGAGCGGGAACGCCCGCGCCGCGTAGGAGTGCACGAAGTAGAAGCGCTCGTCGGCGAGGCCGTCGAAGAGCACGGTGCCCTCGGGGGCGTCGACGGTGGACCAGCCCATGTGCGGCACGACCTCCGCCTCGAGCCGGTCGACCACGCCGGGCCACTCGCCGAGGCCGCGGGCGTGCACGCCGTGCTCGACCCCCTCGTCGAACATGACCTGCATGCCGACGCAGATGCCGAGGACGGGCCTCCCGCCCGCCAGGCGGCGGTCGACGACCTGGTCGCCGCCGACGCCGCGCAGGCCGTCCATCACCGCGGCGAACGCGCCGACCCCTGGCACGACGAGGCCGTCCGCGTCGAGCGCGGCCTGCTTGTCACCGGTCAGCTCGACGTCCGCACCGACGCGCTGGAGGGCGCGCACGGCCGAGCGCACGTTGCCGAAGCCGTAGTCGAGGACGACGACGCGGGGGGACGTGGGCACGGCTCCAGCCTACCCGCGCGCGCCGGCGGACCCGGCCGGGCGGCAGCCGTCAGCGGCGGTGCTGGGCGAGCAGCCGCATCGCCTTCCAGCGCGAGAGGCCCACGGACGTCACGACGCCCTCGAGCTCGCCGACCGGGACGTCGCCCAGCAGCAGGTCCTCGAGCGCGGGCGGCGCGCCGGACAGCACCAGCCCCGCCGGCAGGTCCTTCTCGCGCTCGCCGCCGACCCACTGCGACGCGTCGATCTTGCCCGCGCGCCGCTCGAGCAGGACCACCGGCACGCCGCGCAGCATCTGCGAGACCGCCGCCGCGCCCTGCGGCCCCTCGGTGGGCCGGCGCAGGACCGCGAGGGCGCCGACGGGCGACGGCACGGCGTCGACGTCGAGCTTCGCGACGGCGCACGCGGCGGCCAGCGCCTCGGCGGTCGCGACCTGCGTCACGACGACGGCGAGCGTGGGCGCCTGGGCGGTGGTGAGGCCCGAGAGGTCGTCCGGGACCTCGAACGCGATCTCCTGCGCGCCCTCGGGGTCGGGCACGTCCACGTCGTCGGGGCGCGGCGCCTCCGGCCGGTCGCCGCTCACAGCGCGCCCTTGGTCGACGGCACGCCGTCGACGCGGGGGTCCAGGGCCACGGCCGCGCGGAGCGCACGGGCGAGAGCCTTGAACTGCGCCTCGACGATGTGGTGCGGGTCGCGGCCGGCGAGCACGCGGACGTGCACGGTGAAGGCCGCGTGGTGCGCGATCGACTCGAGCACGTGCGCCGTCAGGGAGCCCGTGAAGTGACCGCCGATCAGGTGGTACTCCTGCCCCGGCGGCTCGCCGGTGTGCACGAGGTACGGGCGCCCGGACACGTCGACGACCGCCTGCGCGAGCGCCTCGTCGAGCGGGACCGTCGCGTCGCCGTAGCGTGCGATGCCGCGCTTGTCGCCGAGCGCCTGGCGCAGCGCCTGCCCGAGGACGATCGCGACGTCCTCGACCGTGTGGTGCGCGTCGATGTGGGTGTCGCCGCTCGCGCGGACCGTGAGGTCGACGAGCGAGTGCTTGCCCAGGGCCGTGAGCATGTGGTCGTAGAACGGCACGGTCGTGTCGACGTCGACGCGACCGGTGCCGTCCAGGTCGAGCTCGACCACGACCGTCGACTCGCTCGTCGTCCGCTCCACGCGGGCCGTGCGCCGGGCCACCGGCGCGTCCTGCTGCGGGCTCATCGTCCCGTCACCTCCACCAGGGCGTCGCGGAACGCCGCCGTCTCCGCCGGGGTGCCGACCGACACCCGCAGCCATCCCTCCGGTCCGGTGACGCGCACGAGCACGCCCCGGTCGAGCAGACCCTGCCAGACCGCCTCGCGGTCGTCGAACGGGCCGAACAGCACGAAGTTCGCGTCGGAGTCGCAGGCGACGAAGCCACGGGCGCGCAACCACGCCACGAGCCCGTCGCGCTCGTCCCGCAGCGCGCCGACCTGCGCCATGAGCTCCGGCGCGTGCGCGAGGGCCGCGCGCGCGACCGCCTGCGTGACCGCCGACAGGTGGTACGGCAGCCGGACGACGCGCAGGGCGTCCACCAGGGCGGTGCTCGCGGCGAGGTAGCCGACGCGGGCCCCGGCCAGGCCGAACGCCTTCGACATCGTGCGGCTGACGGCCAGGTGCGGGTGGTCGCCGAGCAGCTCGAGCGCCGACGGGGTGCCGGTGCGGCGGAACTCGCCGTACGCCTCGTCGACGACCACGACGCACCCGCCCGGCACGTGCGCGGCGGCGTCGAGCACGACACGCACGGTGTCGGCGGGCAGCGCCGTGCCCGTCGGGTTGTTCGGGCTGGCCAGCAGCACGACGCTCGGCGCGTGCTCGGCGATGGTCGCGCGCGCGTGCTCCGCGTCGATCGAGAAGTCCTCGGCACGCCGGCCGACGACCCACGCGGTCGACGTGTCGCGGGCGTACTCGGGGTACATCGAGTACGTCGGCGCGAAGGACAGCGCGGTGCGACCGGGGCCGCCGAACGCCTGCAGGACGTGCAGCATGATCTCGTTCGAGCCGTTCGCGGCCCACACCTGCGCGGGGTCCAGGCGCACGCCCGACTCCGCGGCGAGGTAGTCCGCGAGGTCGGCCCGCAGGGCGGCGAAGTCGCGGTCGGGGTACCGGTTGAGCCCGCGCGCGGCCTCGGCGACGGCGGCCGCCACGTCGGCGACGACCTGCTCGGACGGCGCGTACGGGTTCTCGTTGACGTTGAGCAGCACCGGCACGTCGAGCTGCGGCGCCCCGTAGGGCTCGAGACCGGCCAGCTCGGGGCGCAGCGGCAGGACCGCGCCGGGGCGGTCGGGTGCGGAGGTCACGGTCCCCGAGTCTAGGGACCCGGCAGGGGGTGGCCCGTCCGTGCCCGGCTGCGGTCCGCCGGGCGGCGGCGGTGTGGACGGCGCCGGGACGCCTGTCGGACGCGGCGCCTACGCTGCCGGACGTGCCCGCCTCCCTCCCGCCCGACGCCGCGGCCCCCGCCGCGGCGGCCGCCGTCGACCGCGCCGCGCTCCGCGCGCAGGCCGAGGAGGTGCTGCGCCGGCTCGTCGGCCGCGACGACGCGCGCCTCCACGAGGACCAGTGGCAGGCGATCGAGGCGCTCGTCGCGGACCACCGGCGCGTGCTCGTCGTGCAGCGCACCGGCTGGGGCAAGTCGGCCGTGTACTTCGTGGCGACGGCACTGCTGCGCCGCGGCGCCGGCGGACCGCGCCGGGGGCCGACCGTCATCGTGTCGCCGCTGCTCGCGCTCATGCGCAACCAGGTGGAGTCGGCGCGGAAGGCGGGCATCGCCGCGGAGACGCTGAACTCGGCGAACGTGCAGGAGTGGGCGGACGTGCACGCGCGCGTCGCCGCGGGCGAGGTCGACGTCCTGCTCGTCTCGCCCGAGCGGCTGAACAACCCCGGCTTCCGGGACGAGGTGCTCCCCCGCCTCGCGCAGGACGCCGGTCTCGTCGTCGTCGACGAGGCGCACTGCATCTCCGACTGGGGGCACGACTTCCGGCCCGACTACCGCCGCATCCGCACGCTGCTCGGCGACCTGCCGGCCGGGGTGCCGGTGCTCGCGACCACCGCGACGGCCAACGCGCGCGTCACCGCCGACGTCGCCGAGCAGCTCGGCGGCGACGACGACGCGCCCGCGCTCGTCCTGCGCGGCTCGCTCGACCGCCCCAGCCTGCGGCTGCAGGTGACGCAGCTGCCGGACGTCGCGACCCGGCTGGCCTGGCTGGCCACGACGCTGCCCGCGGTCGAGGGCTCGGGCATCGTCTACTGCCTCACGATCGCGGCCGCCGAGCAGGTCACCGAGCACCTGCGCGCGGCGGGGCTCGACGTGCGCACCTACACCGGCCAGACGGACCCGGCGGAGCGGGAGGCGGCCGAGGCCGACCTGCTCGCGAACCGCGTCAAGGCGCTCGTCGCCACGTCGGCCCTCGGCATGGGCTTCGACAAGCCCGACCTCGCGTTCGTCGTGCACGTCGGGGCGCCGTCGTCGCCGATCGCGTACTACCAGCAGGTGGGACGCGCCGGGCGTGCGACCGCCCGCGCGGACGTCGTGCTGCTCCCCGGTCAGGACGACCGTGCCATCTGGGAGTGGTTCGCCTCGAACGCGTTCCCGCCGGAGCAGGAGGTCCGCGCGACGCTGGCCGCCCTCGACGTGCACGGCACGCTCTCCACCGCGCACCTCGAGACGTTCGTGAGCCTGCGCCGCACGCGGCTCGAGGGGATGCTCAAGGTGCTCGACGTGGACGGCGCCGTGCGGCGCGTGCGCGGCGGCTGGGAGTCCACCGGCGAGCCCTGGTCGTACGACGCCGAGCGGTACGAGCGCGTCACGGCCGCGCGCCGCGCCGAGCAGGGGACGATGCTGGAGTACCAGCGCACCGACGCGTGCCGCATGGCCTACCTGCGCGCGGCCCTGGACGACCCGGCGCTCGAGGACGGGTGGCGCTGCGGCCGCTGCGACACGTGCACGGGCACGGTCGTCGGTGCCGCGCCCGCCGAGGACGCCGTGGCGTCGGCCCGGGACCTGCTGGCGGTGCCGGGCGAGCCCGTCGCCGCGCGCCGGCAGTGGCCCACCGGCCTCGCGTCGCTCGGGCTCGACCTGCGCGGGCGCCTGCCCGCCGACGAGCAGGTGGCCGAGGGCCGCGCGGTCGGCCGGCTCGACGGCCTCGGCTGGGGCGGGCCGCTGCGTGCGGCGCTGCGCGACGAGGTGCCCACCGAGCTGCCCGTCGGCCTGCGCGGCGCGGTGCGCGACGTGCTGGCGGCGTGGCGGCCGGGCGTCGACGTGGTCGTGGCCGTCGGGTCCGCGAGCCGGGGCGCGCTCGTGGCGCACCTCGCCACCGGGACGGCCCGGCTGCTCGACGTCCCGTGGGCGGGCTCGCTCACCGCGGTGGGCACCCCGCCGCGGCACGACGTGAACTCGGCGCAGCGCCTCGCGGACGTCGTGCGGCACGTCGGCCTGCCCGACGACGTCGCGGCGGCCGTCGCCGGCCGCCGCGTCCTCCTCGTCGACGACCGCACCGACACCGGCTGGACGCTCACCGTCGCCGGGCGCCTGCTGCGGCGCGCGGGCGCGGCGGAGGTGCTGCCCTTCGTCCTCGGCGTCGGCTGAGCGACGCAAGGACGACGGTAGGGCCCGGCTGCGTCGGCAGGCGCTCAGAAGCGGGCGCGGACCGCCTCGCCGTGCGCGGGCAGCCCCTCGGCGTCCGCGAGCGCGACGACCCGGTCGGCGACCTCCGCGAGCGCGTCGGCGTCGTACTCGACCACCTGCACCGCCCGGACGAACGAGTGCACGCCCAGGCCGCTGGCGAAGTGCGCGCACCCACCGGTCGGCAGCACGTGGTTCGAGCCCGCCATGTAGTCGCCGAGCGACACCGGCGACCACGGTCCGACGAAGATCGCGCCGGCGCTCGTGACCCGGTCCGCCCACGCCGCGGCGTCGGCCGTCTGGATCTCGAGGTGCTCGGCACCGTACGCGTTGACCACGTCGAGCCCGGCCTCGAGGTCGTCGACGAGGACGATCGCGGACTGCGTGCCGCGCAGGGCGGTGACCACCCGCTCGCGGTTCATGGTGGCCTCGACGCGGTCGACGAGCTTGGCCTCGACGGCGCCCGCGAGCTCGACGGACGGGGTCACCAGGACGGCCGCCGCCAGCGGGTCGTGCTCCGCCTGCGAGATGAGGTCGGCCGCGACGTGCGAGGGGTCGGCCGTCCCGTCCGCGAGCACGGCGATCTCGGTCGGGCCGGCCTCCGCGTCGATGCCCACCAGACCGCGCACGAGCCGCTTCGCGGCGGCGACGTAGACGTTGCCCGGGCCGGTGATGACGTCGACCGGCTCGCACAGCGTCTCGCCGTCGACCTCGTCGCTGCCCGCCGCGCCGTACGCGAGCATCGCGACGGCCTGGGCGCCGCCGACCGCGTACACCTCGTCGACGCCGAGCAGCGCGCAGGACGCGAGCACCACCGGGTCGGGCAGGCCGTCGCGCTCCTTCTGCGGCGGCGAGACGACGACGAGCGAGCCGACGCCGGCCTCCTGCGCCGCCACGACGTTCATGACGACGGAGGACGGGTACACCGCGAGGCCGCCGGGCACGTACAGGCCGACACGGCGGACGGGGATCCACCGCTGCCGCACGCGTGCGCCGGGCGCGACGTCGACGGTGAAGTCCTGCGGGCGCTGCGCGCGGTGCACCTGCCGGACGCGCCGGACGGTCTCCTCGAGCGCCGCCCGCACCTGCGGCTCGAGCACCGCGAGCGACTCCTCGACGGCCTCCGCGGGCACGCGCAGGTGCTGCGGCCGGACGCCGTCGAACCGCTCCGACAGGTCGCGCAGCGCCCGCGCGCCGTCGGCGCGGACCTGCGCGAGGATCGGCGCGACCGCTGCGGCGGCGTGCTCCACGTCCAGCTCGGCACGGGGCAGCTCGGCGAGCAGCTCGCGACGGGACGGACGACGGCCGCGGAGGTCGATGCGGGAGATCACGCGCCGAGTCTAGGCGGGCCCGGCGACGTCGGGCCGGACGTCCGCGTAGGCGGGCGTCGCCGCGGCGTACAGCTCGTCCCAGCTGCGGACGGGCCGCCCGGCGAGGTGGTCGTCCAGCTGGTCGAGGCAGGCGTGCCACCCGCCGCCGTAGCCGCGCGCGGAGGCGTCCGCCAGGCCGGTGTGGCGCAGGAGCAGGCGCGTCCCGTCGCCGTCCGGGCGCAGCGCGACGTCGACGCGGGTCACGGTCTCGTCCGGGAACACCCACGTGACCGCCAGGGCACGCGGCGGCTCGCACACCAGCACCTCGCCGGTCGCGCTGTCGTCCGCGTCGGGCACGTCCTCGCCCATCCGCAGCTCGTACCGCCCGCCGACGCGCGGGTCCACGTACAGCGGGCCGAGCCAGCGGGCCACACGCGCCGGTGCGGTCACCGCCTCCCACAGGTCGTCGACCGTGGTGGCGTACCAGCGCTCGAACCGCACCTCCACGCCGTCCGCGCGCCGGGTCAGCACGCCCCGCACGTCCTCCGTCGATCCCGTCATCGTCCGCCTCCGTGGTCGTCCCCTGCGCCGTCCCCTGCGCCGTCCCGTGCGTGGTCCCGTGCGTCGTCCACCGCCGGCCGGTCCGACCGCGGGCCCGCCTGCCGCGCGCCGTCCGTCCGCGTGCCGTCCGGCCCTGCGCCGTCGTCCGCGGGCGCGCCGTCGCGTGCCGCGACCCGCCCGCGGGCGACCTCGGTCGCGAGCGCGTCGAGCCCCGTGCGCCAGTGGCGCGTCATCGCGTCGGCCCACGCCCCCACCTCGTCGAGCGCGGACGCCTGCACCGCGTAGAGCCGGACGGGACCTCGGGGTCGCGCGGTCACGACGCCCGCCTCGCGCAGCACGCGCAGGTGCCGGGACACCGCGGGCTGGCTGATGCCGTGCTCGGCACCGACGGCCGCGGCGAGGTCGCCGGCCGGTCGCTCGCCGTCCGCCAGCAGCTCGACCAGCCGGCGCCGGACCGGGTCGCCGAGCGCGTCCATGGGGTGCACGGTGCCATGTTTGCACCAGCGGTTATATAACACAAGCGTCAGACGTCAGCACGCCTCGTGCGCGAGCCACCCGCGCACCGCCGACCGTGCGGGATCATGGCCGCATGGACGAGGTGCACGTGCGCGACGACGTCATCCGGCTCGGTCAGCTGCTCAAGCTGGCCGGCGTCGCGGACTCCGGGGCGGAGGCGCGGGCGCTGCTCGACGACGACGCGGTGACGGTCGACGGCGAGCCGGAGAACCGGCGCGGCCGGCAGGTCGCGCGCGGCGCTGTCGTCGAGGTCGACCTCCCCACCGGCAAGGTGGCGTTCACCGTCGCCTGACGCGCGCCGGGGCCGCCCCGCCGGCACCGACGTCGCCGCACGCCGTGTCCCGCACGCTCACGCCGACAGGCAGCTCGGACCCAGCAGCGCCTTGAGGTCCCCGTACAGGGACGGCGACCGCTCCACCCGCAGCCCGTCGTCCAACCGCATCACGGTGGTGCGGCCCGGGTTCGTGAGCCGCAGGTGGACCTCGGTCACGCCGGGGTGCGTCGAGAGGACCTCCCGCAGACGCTCCACGACGGGCGGCGTGCAGCGCGACTCCGCGAGGGACACGACGACCGGCGCGTCGGCGGCCTGCGACACGTCGGGGATCGACACCTCCATCGCCTGCAGCTGCATCGTCTCGTCGCGGCGGCGCACGCGACCGCGCACGACCAGCACGGCGTCCTCCGCCAGGGCGGTCGAGTAGGCGAGGTAGGTCTCGCCGAAGAACATGATCTCGACGGACCCCTCCATGTCCTCCAGCGTCACCGCGGCCCACGGGTTGCCCTGCTTCGACATCTTCCGCTGCAGGCCCGTGACCAGGCCCGCGACCACGACCGTCGACCCGTCGGGCCGGGCCTCGTCGGCGTTGAGCGTCGCGATGGACACGTCGGCCGCGGCGGACAGCACGTGCTCCAGCCCGGACAGCGGGTGGTCGGACACGTACAGGCCGAGCATCTCGCGCTCGAACGCGAGCCGCTGCTTCTTGTCCCAGTCGGGCAGGTCGGGGATCTGCACGCTGACGCCGCCGCCCTCGTCGTCGCCCCCGAGGTCCGCGAACAGGTCGAACTGGCCCTCGGCCTCGCGCCGCTTGACGCCGATCACGGAGTCGACCGCCTGCTCGTGCACGAGCAGCAGCGCGCGGCGCGGGTGGCCGAGGGAGTCGAACGCCCCCGCCTTGATGAGCGACTCGATGGTCCGCTTGTTGCAGACGACCGCGGGCACCTTGTCGAGGAAGTCCGTGAACGACGTGAAGGCGCCCTTCTCCTCGCGCGTCGCGACGATCGCGTCCACCACGTTGGCGCCGACGTTGCGCACCGCCGTGAGGCCGAAGCGGATGTCCTTGCCGACGGCCGTGAAGTTGGCGGACGACGAGTTCACGTCCGGCGGCAGCACGGTGATGCCCATGCGCCGGCACTCGTTGAGGTAGAGGGCCGACTTGTCCTTGTCGTCGCGCACGCTCGTGAGCAGCGCGGCCATGTACTCGGTCGGGAAGTTCGCCTTGAGGTAGGCGGTCCAGTACGACACGACGCCGTACGCGGCGGAGTGCGCCTTGTTGAACGCGTAGTCGGAGAACGGCAGCAGGATGTCCCAGAGCGTCTGCACCGCGGCCATCGAGAAGCCGCGCTCCTGCATGCCCTGCGAGAAGCCCTCGAACTGCTTGTCGAGCTCCGCCTTCTTCTTCTTGCCCATCGCGCGGCGCAGGATGTCGGCCTGGCCGAGCGAGTACCCGGCGACGCGCTGCGCGATCGCCATGACCTGCTCCTGGTACACGATCAAGCCGTAGGTCGTGCCGAGGATCTCCGCGAGCGGCTCCGCCAGCTCGGGGTGGATCGGGGTGACCTCCTGCGCACCGTTCTTGCGCAGCGCGTAGTTGGTGTGCGAGTTCGCGCCCATCGGGCCCGGCCGGTAGAGCGCGCCGACGGCCGAGATGTCCTCGAAGTTGTCGGGACGCATGAGGCGCAGCAGGGTGCGCATGCCGCCGCCGTCGAGCTGGAACACCCCGAGGGTGTCGCCGCGGCTCAGCAGGTCGTACGTCGCGCGGTCGGTCAGCTCGAGCTCCTCGAGGACGACCGGGTCCTTGCCGTTCATCACGATGTTCTCGAGCGCGTCGTCGAGGATCGTCAGGTTGCGCAGCCCGAGGAAGTCCATCTTGATGAGGCCGAGGCCCTCGGACGTCGGGTAGTCGAACTGCGTGATGACCGCGCCGTCCTGGGGGCGCCGCATGATCGGGATGATGTCGATGAGCGGCTCGCTCGACATGATGACGCCGGCGGCGTGCACGCCCCACTGGCGCTTCAGGCCCTCGATGCCCTTCGCCAGCTCGACGACGCGCTGCGCGTCCGGGTCCGCGGCGTGGATCTGCCGAAACTCCTCCGCCTCGTGGTAGCGCTTGTCGGCGGGGTCGAAGATGCCCGTGAGGCTGATGTCCTTGCCCATGATCGCGGGCGGCATCGCCTTGGTGAGCTTCTCCCCCATGGCGAACGGCATGCCGAGCAGCCGGGCCGAGTCCTTGAGCGCCTGCTTGGCCTTGATCGTGCCGTAGGTGACGATCTGCGCGACGCGGTCCTCGCCGTACTTCTCCGTCACGTAGCGGATGACCTCGCCGCGCCGGCGCTCGTCGAAGTCGACGTCGAAGTCGGGCATCGAGACGCGGTCCGGGTTGAGGAACCGCTCGAAGATCAGGCCGTGCTGCAGCGGGTCGAGGTCGGTGATCTTCATGGCGTAGGCCGCCATGGACCCCGCGCCGGAGCCACGGCCCGGGCCCACGCGGATCCCGTTGTCCTTCGCCCAGTTGATGAAGTCGGCGACCACGAGGAAGTACCCCGGGAAGCCCATCTTCGTGATGACCTCGGTCTCGAACTCGGCCTGCTTGCGCACCTCGGCCGGGATGCCCTCCGGGTACCGGTGGTGCAGGCCCTTCTCGACCTCCTTGACGAACCAGCTCGTCTCGTCCTCCCCCGCGGGGACGGGGTAGTTCGGCATGTAGTTGGCCGAGGTGTTGAAGGAGACCTCGCACTGCTCGGCGATGCGCAGCGTGTTGTCGCACGCCTCGGGCAGCTCCGCCCAGATGCGCCGCATCTCGGCGGCCGACTTCACGTAGTACCCGTCGCCGTCGAACTTGAACCGGTCCGGGTCCGACAGCGTCGAGCCGGAGTTGATCGCGAGCAGCGCCTCCTGCGACGCGCTGTCCTCCTGCTTGACGTAGTGCAGGTCGTTCGTCGCGACGAGCGGCGCGCCGATGTGCTCGGACAGCCGCAGCAGGTCCTTCAGGACGCGGGTCTCGATGTCGATCCCGTGGTCCATCAGCTCGACGTAGAAGAACTCCTTGCCGAAGATGTCCTGCAGCTCGCCGGCGACGCGGACGGCCTCGTCCCACTGCCCGAGCCGCAGACGCGTCTGGATCTCCCCCGACGGGCAGCCCGACGTCGCGATGAGCCCCTTGCCGTAGCGCTGCAGCAGGTCGCGGTCCATGCGCGGCCACTTGCCCATCTGCCCCTCGAGCGACGCCAGCGAGCTCGCGCGGAACAGGTTGTGCAAACCCTCGTTGTCCCGCGCCAGCAGCGTCATGTGCGTGTAGGCGCCGCGCGCCGAGACGTCGTCCGCCTCCTGGCCCTGCCCGCCGAACCGCACGCGGGTCTGGTCGAACCGGCTGGTGCCCGGAGTGACGTACGCCTCGACGCCGATGATCGGCTTGATGCCGGCGGCGGTGCCCTTGGCCCAGAAGTCGTACGCGCCGAACAGGTACCCGTGGTCCGTCGTCGCGATCGCCGTCTGCCCCTGCCGCTGCACCTCCGCGAACAGGTCGCCGAGCCGGGCCGCGCCGTCGAGCATCGAGTACTCGGTGTGCACGTGGAGGTGGACGAAGTCGGAGCCTCCAGCAGATGACATGCGGGCGATCCTACGTGCCCCCGCCGACACCTCCGAAGGCCCTCCGGCCGTGTCGGCGGGACACGCCGGGACCGCCCGTGAGGCTGCTCACGCGTAGGTGGCGCGCAGCCTCTCCAGCCCGGCCGCGAGGTCCTCCGGGTACTCGCTCGACACCTCGAGCCACTGCCCCGTCCCGGGGTGCTCGAAGCCCAGCCGGACCGCGTGCAGCCACTGCCGCTGCACGCCGAGCCGCGCCGCGAGCGACGGGTCGGCGCCGTACGTGAGGTCCCCCACGAGCGAGTGCCGCAGCGCGGCCATGTGCACCCGGATCTGGTGGGTCCGTCCCGTCTCGAGGTGCACCTCGACGAGCGACGCGCCCGGCAGCATCTCGAGCACCTCGTAGTGCGTCACCGACGGCTTGCCGTCCGCGACGACGGCGAACTTCCAGTCCGAGGACGGGTGCCGCCCGATGGGCGCGTCGACCGTCCCCGTCGTCGGGGACGGGTGCCCCTGCACGAGCGCGTGGTAGACCTTCTCGACCGTGCGCTCCTTGAACGCCCGCTTGAGCGCCGTGTACGCGTGCTCGCTCTTGGCGACCACCATGAGGCCCGTCGTGCCGGCGTCGAGCCGGTGCACGATGCCCTGGCGCTCCGCGGCGCCCGACGTCGCGATGGTGTACCCCGCCGCCGCGAGCGCGCCGACCACGGTCGGGCCCGTCCACCCGGGCGACGGGTGCGCCGCCACGCCCACCGGCTTGTCGACGACCACGAGGTCGTCGTCGTCGTGCACGATGCCCATGCCCGGGACGGGCTCCGCCACCACCGCCGGCGCGGCGGGCCCCGTCACCGTGAGGTCCACCTCGAGCCAGCCGCCGGCCGGCAGCCGGTCGGACTTGCCGACCTCGTGGCCGTCGACGCGGACCGCACCGTCGGCGGCGAGCTCCGCGGCCCGCGTGCGCGACAGCCCGAGCAGGCGCGCGAGGGCGGCGTCGACCCGCTCGCCCGCCAGCCCGTCGGGCACGGGCAGCGCGCGCGTGTCGCTCACGCCGTACCCCCGTCCCGCTGCGTCGGCGCGGCGGGGCCCGCCGGCGCGGCCCCACGGGCGTCGCCGTCGCGCCCCGCGGGCACGTCCGTGACGCCCTCGGCCGGCGCCCGCCCGCCGTCCGCCGCGTCGGCGTCCGCCGTCGCACCGTCCGCCGCGTCGCCGGTCGGCGAGTCGCCGTCGCGCGTGCCGTCCAGGTGCACACCGCGCGCGGTGAGCAGCACGACCAGCAGCGCCGCCGCGACGATCGCGATGTCGGCGACGTTGCCGACGAACAGGTCGCCGTAGGCGAGGAAGTCGATGACGTGCCCACGCGCCGGCCCCGGCTCGCGCACCATGCGGTCGACGAGGTTGCCGAGCGCGCCGCCGAGCAGCAGGCCGAGCGCGACGGCCCAGCCCGTCGACCCGATGCGCCGCGAGGCCCGCACCACGACGACCACCACCACGACGGCGACGAGGGTGAGCACCCACGTCATGCCGGTCGCGATCGACAGCGCCGCGCCCGGGTTGCGGACGAGCTGCAGCCCGAAGAGGTCGCCCAGCAGGGCGACGCGCTCCCCCGGCTCCAGCGACGCGACGGCCCAGACCTTCGTCACCTGGTCGAGCAGCAGGACGCCCGCCGTCAGCCCGGTGAGGAGCGTCAGCAGGCGGCTCCGGCGGGTGCGCTCGGGGCGCGTCCACGGGAGCCGCCCGCCGGCGGACCCCCCGGGGGCGTCGGGCTGGGCGGTCGTTCCGTCCGTCGTGGGCACCGCAGGAGTCTACGGGCGGGTCAGCGGCGCTCCTCGCGCTGCTTGCAGCCCACGCACAGGGTCGCGCGCGGGAACGCCTGCAGACGAGCCTTGCCGATCGCGCGCCCGCACGACTCGCAGACGCCGAACGTGCCGGCCTCGAGACGCTCGAGCGCGTGCGCGGTCTGCTCCAGCAGGTCGCGCGTGTTGTTCACCAGCGTGAGCTCGTGCTCGCGCTCCAGCGCGGACGAGCCGGAGTCGGCCTGGTCGTCCCCGGCGCCGTCGCCGGAGTTGCGCAGCAGCTCGGACAGCTCGGCCCCCGCGGCGAGGAGCTCGCCGGCGAGCCGTTCACGGTCGGCGGTGAGCTCGTCCGCCACCTCCTGGACCTCGGCCTGCGTCCACGGCTCCTCGCCGTCGCGGACCGGGAGCGCGCGCGTCGCCGCGCGCGTCCCCCCGTCGGTGCCGACCGCCAGCGTCATCGGTGCGTCGTTCATGGTCACGGACGTTCCCCCCGTCTCGAGTGCCGCGACTGTATGCGCGTCCGCGTCGGGGCACAACAGGGCGGGGACCGCCCGGCCGCGGGCAGCACGACGCCGCCGGCCGCGCACCCACGACGGAGGGTGGCGGCCGGCGGCGGCGACGGTCAGATGCCCTGCTTCTCCGGGACCTGCTGGCCCTGGCCCGAGCGCGGCGGCAGGGCGTTGCCACGGTTCTCGAGGTCGCCGAGCAGGTTCTCCAGGTAGCTCTTGAGGCGCGTGCGGTAGTCCCGCTCGAACACCCGGAGCTCGTCGATCTTCCGCTCGAGGAGCGAGCGCTCCTGCTCGAGCTGGCCGAGCGTGCGCTGCGACGTCTCCTCCGCCTCGCGGACGATGCGGTTGGCGCGCGTCTTGGCGTCGTTGATGAGGCGGTCGGACTCCTCCTGGCCGCTGCGGACGTAGTCGTCGTGCAGCTTCTGGGCCAGGGCGAGCATGCCCGTCGCGGACTCGGGCTCGTTGCCGCGCGGCGCGGGGGCCGGGGCCTGCACGACGGGCGGCTGCGGCGCGACCGCCGGCACGGGCGCGGGCTGCGGCTCGGGCACGGGGGCCGGCTCGGGCTTCGGGGCGGGGGCGGCCTGCTGGGCACCGGCACGGCTGAGCTCGGCGATCCGGCGCTCGGCCGCCGCGAGCTTCGTCTTGAGGTCCTCGTTCTCGCCCTGCAGGTCCCGCAGGGTGTTGACGACCTCGTCCAGGAAGTCGTCGACCTCGTCCTGGTCGTACCCCTCGCGGAACTTGGTCGCCTGGAACTTCTTGTTCAGGACGTCGTCTGCGGTCAGCAGTGCCATCGTCGTCACCTCTGTCGGTCGTGCTGGCTCTGGCCGGCGGCAGTCAGTCCACCGACCGCCTCGGGCCACCGTAGCGGAGAAAACAAGCGTCGCACGTCCCGCGCAGCGCGCCCCGCGGGGCCGCCGGACGGCGTCGTGCGGACCTCCGTCACACCCGTGCCAGCACCGACAGCAGCAGCGAGCAGCCGAGTGCCAGGACGAGGAACGCCAGGTCGAGTCGGACCGGCCCGAGGGCCAGCGGGGGCAGCACGCGGCGCAGCGCGCGCAGCGGCGGGTCGGTCACGGAGTAGGTCACCTCGGCCACGACGAGCGCGACGCCCGTCGGCCGCCACTCGCGCGCGAAGACCTGGACCCAGTCCAGGACGAGGCGCACGAGCAGCAGGAGGAAGAAGGCGAGGACGACGAGGTAGAGCAGGTTGGCCAGGAGACGCACGCGTCAACTCTGGTTGTAGAAGCCGGCGCGTGTCGAGTTGTCGGCCGGGGCCGCGTCCCCCGCCAGCTCGACGTGCGAGGGCGAGAGCAGGAACACCTTGCTCGTCACGCGCTCGATCGCGCCGTGCAGCCCGAAGATCAGACCGGCCGAGAAGTCGACGAGGCGCTTGGCGTCCGCGTCGTCCATGTCCGACAGGTTCATGATCACGGGCGTGCCCTCGCGGAACGCCTCGCCGATCTTGCGCGCGTCGTTGTACGAGCGCGGGTGGATGGTGGTGATGCGGCGCAGGTCCGCCTGCTCGCGCGGCGCGGGTGCGGCCTGCACCCGCGGCGTGCGGTGCAGGGGTGTCACCTGCGCCTCGTAGGGCTCCTCGGGCACGTCGACGACCTCCGGCTCCTCGTACTCGTCGAGGTACTCCTCGTGCTCGGTCCGGTCGTCGGCCAGGCCGAGGTACAGCATCGTCTTGCGCAGCGCTCCGGCCATCGCGTCGTCTCCCATCCGCCGGACCACCCGGCTGCCTCGAGCCGCACACCCGCCCGGCGACGGGGCCGGCGGGACGTGTGTGCGCTGGTGACGCTAGCAACGCGGGGGTCGTCGCGCGCTGCGACACGCGGGCGTGTCGCAACTCGTCGTGGCGCCGTCGCGGCAGGTCAGGACGGCAGCAGGCGGACGACGCCCGCGAGCCGGCCCGTGCGCGGCGCGGCCGGGTCGGCGTGCACCGCGCGGCGGTGCGAGTACAGGTCCGGGTCGGCGTAGGTGTCCCGCGGGTCGACCCGCACCGCACGCACGCCGCAGCGCGCCAGCACGGCACGCGCGCCCGCGCGCAGGTCGACCGCCGCGGTGCCGGCCCGCGTGCGGCCGGCCGCCTCCGGCACGACCGCCGCGACGTCGTCGCGGACGGCGTCCGGCACCTCGTACGACTCCCCCGCGATGCACGGGCCGAGGACCGCGACGACGCGGTCGGCACGTGCACCGTGCTCCTCCATGGCGGCGACCGTCGCCTGGAGGACGCCGGCCACCAGGCCCGGACGTCCTGCGTGCGCGGCGGCGACCACGCCCGCCGCACGGTCGGCCAGCAGGACGGGCACGCAGTCCGCGACGTACACGCCGAGGGCGACGTCGGTGGACGTGGTCACGAGCGCGTCGGCCTCGGCCACGCCGGTGGTCGCCGGGTCGCCGGCCGGGAGGCCGCCGACGACCACGACCGCCCGTCCGTGCACCTGCGTGGCGAACACCACGGGCGCGCCGACCCGCTCGGCGAGGAGCTGCCGGTTGCGCGCGACGGCGGCGAGGTCGTCCCCCACCGCGAGACCGACGTTGAGGCCGTCCCACGGCGGTGCGCTCACGCCGCCGTCGCGTCGCGTGAAGCCGGCCCGCACGCCCGGTCCGAGGTCGACCGGGTCGAACGCGACGGCCCTCACGGCCACCGCCTACTTGAGGAAGTCGGGCACGTCGAGCTCGTCGCGCTCGCGCCGCGTCGGCTCGTCGGCGAAGACCCGCGGCACCTCGAGCGGCCCCGTGTGCGGGGTCGGCTCGGGCTGCGTCGACAGGAACGCGGGCACCTCGCGGGCCTCGGGCGCCGGCGCGGGGGCCGCGCGCAGCGTGCCCAG
Organism: Cellulomonas pasadenensis; assembly: GCF_047229365.1. Classification (NCBI taxonomy): domain Bacteria; kingdom Bacillati; phylum Actinomycetota; class Actinomycetes; order Micrococcales; family Cellulomonadaceae; genus Cellulomonas; species Cellulomonas pasadenensis. The sequence continues at coordinate 25,216 of NZ_JBFTEP010000044.1, forward strand.
CGGCACCAGGTCCTCGTCCTGCACCTGCACGGGACGCGGCGTCGGGAGCTGACCGGCCGACGGCGCCACGGGTGCCGGCGCCACCGCGGGCACCTGCCGGGCCGGCGCACCGACCTGGCCGAGCCCGCGCTGGTCACGCCGGGACGGACCGCCGCCGTCGAAGCCCGCGGCGATGACCGTGACGCGCACCTCGTCGCCCAGGGCGTCGTCGATGACGGCGCCGAAGATGATGTTCGCCTCGGCGTGCGCCGCCTCCTGGACGAGGCGCGCGGCCTCGTTGATCTCGAACAGGCCGAGGTCCGAGCCACCCTGGATCGACAGCAGGACGCCGTGGGCGCCGTCGATGCTCGCCTCGAGCAGCGGCGACGAGATCGCCATCTCCGCGGCCTGCACCGCCCGGTCCTCCCCGCGCGCGTAGCCGATGCCCATCAGGGCCGAGCCCGCGCCCTGCATGACGGACTTCACGTCCGCGAAGTCGAGGTTGATCAGGCCGGGCGTGGTGATGAGGTCCGTGATGCCCTGGACGCCGGACAGGAGGACCTGGTCCGCCGAGTGGAAGGCGTCGAGCACCGAGACCGAGCGGTCCGAGATGGACAGCAGCCGGTCGTTCGGGATGACGATGAGCGTGTCGACCTCGGCGCGCAGGGCGTCGATGCCCGCGTCCGCCTGCACGGAGCGGCGGCGCCCCTCGAACGTGAAGGGGCGCGTGACGACGCCGATGGTCAGCGCGCCGAGCGAGCGCGCGATGCGCGCGACGACCGGCGCGCCGCCGGTGCCGGTGCCGCCGCCCTCGCCCGCGGTGACGAAGACCATGTCGGCGCCGCGCAGGACGTCCTCGATCTCCTCCGCGTGGTCCTCCGCGGCCTTCTTGCCGACCTCGGGGTCCGCGCCGGCGCCGAGGCCGCGCGTGAGCTCGCGGCCGACGTCGAGCTTGACGTCCGCGTCGGACATGAGGAGCGCCTGGGCGTCGGTGTTGACGGCGATGAACTCGACACCCTTGAGGCCGACCTCGATCATGCGGTTCACGGCGTTGACGCCGCCCCCGCCGATGCCGACGACCTTGATGACCGCCAGGTAGTTCTGGGGAGCTGCCACGGTGGGTGCCTCTCGTTCGTGGGTCGCGGCCCCGGGGTGCCGCTGCTCGTGCTGCTGGTGCTGGTGACGGCACGCGGTGCGTGCCGCCGCGATGTCTGAACCTTCACCCTCAGGTCGAGGGTTAGAGTTATGTCAGGTGCGCTGCCGGTCGTGACGCTAGGTGGCGCCCCGCCCACGATCAACGACCACCGTGCGCGTGTCGCCGACCGCCGTGCACCGGTCCCCTCCCGCGCCGCCCGCCACCGCGTCCGGCTCAGCGGGTGATCGGCATGCGCGGCGCGGAGACGTCGTAGACGGTGGCGCCCGCGGCCGTCGGGGCGGCCCGGAGCGCGGCGAGCACCGCCACCTTGAGCGGGGTCTCGTCCGCACTCCCCCACTCGACCCGCGGGCCGTCGCGCAGCTGCATCGACACCGTGTCCTGCGTCGACGCCGCCACGCCCGCCACCTGCGCCAGGAGGTCCGGCGGCAGCTGCTCGAGCACGTGCAGCACCGCCGTGAGCGTGCGCGCGTCGCCGACCGGCACGTCGACGACCGGCAGGCCCTCGGGCGCCGCGTCGGCGCGGCCGACCTGGACGCCCTCCTGGTCGAGCAGCGCGAACCCCGTCGCCCCGCCGGCGGGCGGGGCCTCCTCGGGCACGGCCGCGACCGGCTCGCGGGACACCAGCTGCACGGCCAGACCCTGCGGCCACTCGCGGACGACGCGCGCCTCGCGCACGCCCGGCACCTCCAGCACCGCGTCGCGCAGGCGCACCGTGTCGAGCCGCGGCAGCGGCGTGCCGTGGTGCTCCGCGACGACGCCGAGCACCTGGTCGACGGCCACGACCGTCCCCGCGCCGGTCACCTCGACCTCGGCGGGGTCCAGCGCGAGCACGGGCGACAGCAGCAGCAGCCAGCCGAGCCCGCCCGCGACCAGCACGCCCGCGGCGATGAGCAGCACCTGGCGGCGCGCGAGCGCCCGCCGCGCCCGCGCGCGCTCGGCGAACCGCTCGCGCGAGGTCGTCGACACGACCGCGGGGCGGACGGGCCCCGAGAAGCGGCCGACCGTGTACGTGGTGACCGTGCGCGTCGGACCCGTGGCGGTCGTCGGCCCGGCGACGACGCGGGACGTGCCGCCCGTCGTCGTCGGGACGGGCCCCGTCCCGGGTCGGCGCGGGGCGCCCGCGGCC